>JACCQW010000255.1 GCA_013813955.1 Solirubrobacterales bacterium | reverse complement strand
GCGCTGCGGCACCGCGCTGTCCAGCCACGAGGTGGCGCTGGGCTACCGCGACGTGGTCGACCCGTCGGTCTACGTCCGCTTCCGCGTGGGCGAGGACGGCGGCCCCCTGCAGGCCGGCGACGAGCTGCTCGTGTGGACCACCACGCCGTGGACGCTCGTCTCCAACGCCGCGGTCGCCGTCGATCCCGAGCTGACCTACGTGCGCGCGAAGACCGGGACGCTCGACGCGCCGGTCGTGCTCGCCGAGGCGCTCGTGGAGCGGGTGCTCGGCGAGGGCGTGCAGGTCCTCGAGCGCTTCCCCGGCGCCGCGCTGGACGGGGTGCGCTACGAGCCCCCGTTCGCCTTCCTCGGCGCGGAGGAGTACGGCGAGCGCGGGCACACCGTCCTGCTCGGCGACTTCGTCACCGCCGACGACGGCACCGGCCTCGTGCACACCGCGATCGCCTTCGGCGAGGACGACTTCCGCCTCGGCGCCCGCTACGGCCTGAACGTGGTCAACCCCGTGCGCGCGGACGGCACCTACGACGAGCGCATCGGCCCCTACGCGGGGCGCTTCGTCAAGGACGCCGACGCCGACCTCGTCGAGGACCTGCGCGCTCGCGGCAGGCTGCTGCGCGCCGAGGACTACGAGCACGCCTACCCCCACTGCTGGCGCTGCGGCACGCCGCTGCTCTACTACGCCAAGCCGTCGTGGTACATCGCGACGTCCAGGCTCCGCGACGAGCTGCTGGCCGCCAACGAGCAGGTCACCTGGCACCCCGAGCACATCAAGCACGGGCGCTTCGGCAACTGGCTGGAGAACAACGTCGACTGGGCGCTGTCGCGCGAGCGCTACTGGGGCACGCCGCTGCCCGTGTGGCGCTGCGAGCAGGGTCACGTCACGGTGGTCGGTTCCCTCGACGACCTCGAGGAGCGTTCGGGGGTGCGTCTGGAGGATCCGCACCGCCCGTTCGTCGACGCGGTCTCGTTTCCGTGCGACCACTGCGGGACGCGCGCGGAGCGGGTCCCGGAGGTCATCGACGTGTGGTTCGACTCGGGCGCGATGCCCTTCGCCCAGCGCCACGCGCCCTTCGAGGGCGACCGCGCCATCGACGAGCTCTACCCGGCGGACTTCATCTGCGAGGCGCTGGACCAGACGCGCGGCTGGTTCTACTCGCTGCTGGCGATCTCGACGCTGCTGCGCGGCGGCCAGGCGGGCGGCCAGGCGGGCGGGCGGGCGGGTGGGCGGGCGCCCTATAACCACGTCGTCTGCCTGGGTCTGATCACCGACCACGAGCGCCAGAAGATGTCCAAGTCCAAGGGCAACGTCATCGCCCCGAACGAGGTCATCGACCGCTTCGGCGCCGACGCGCTGCGCTGGTACTTCTTCACCTCCAAGCAGCCCTGGGACGGCTACGGATTCTCGCTGGAGGCGATCGGCGAGGGCGTGCGCCTGTTCCTGCGCCAGCTGTGGAACACGTACTCGTTCGCGACGCTGTACCAGCCCGGCGAGGCCGGTGCGGCGACCGACCTGGACCGCTGGATCGGCTCGCGTCTGAGCGCGACGACAGCGGTCGTCACCGAGCGCCTGGACGCCTACGACGCCACCTTCGCCGGCCGGGCGATCGCGGAATTCGTCGACGACCTCTCCAACTGGTACGTGCGCCGCTCGCGCCGGCGCTTCTGGGACGGCGACGCCGCCGCGCACGAGACGCTGCGCCACTGCCTGGTCACGGTCGCCAAGCTGCTGGCGCCGTTCGTGCCCTTTGTGGCCGACGAGATCTACGAGGGCCTGGACGGCGGCGAGCCCAGCGTGCACCTGTGCGACTGGCCCGAGCCCGCCGAGCGCGACCTCGCGCTGGAGACCGCCATGGCGGTGGCACGCGAGACCGTGCGCCTGGGACTGGCCGCGCGGGGGGCAGCGAAGATCAAGCTGCGCCAGCCGCTGCGCGAGGCCGTGGTGGTCGCGGCCGGGCGTGAGCGCGAGGCGATCGAGCGCCTGGCCGGCGTCGTGCGCGAGGAGCTCAACGTCCGGGAGCTGCGCTTCGTCTCGGAGGCCGGGGAGCTCGGCTCCTACACGGTCAAGGCCAACTACCGCACCCTCGGCCCGCGCTTCGGCCCGTCGATGCCGCGCGCGGCCGACGCGATCGCGGGGCTGGACCCCGGGCACGTCGCCGACGCGCTGCGCGACGGGCGCCCGGTCGGGGTGTTCGTGGAGGGCCACGACCACCAGCTCTCCGCCGAGGACCTGCAGCTGGCCATGCAGCCGCTGGAGGGCTACCAGCTCGAGCGCGAGGGCTCGCACGCGGTGGCGCTGGACCTCGGCCTGGACGAGGAGCTGCGCCGGGAGGGGCTCGCGCGCGAGATCGTCCACGCGGTGCAGGCCCGGCGCAAGGCGGCCGGTCTCGCGGTCGAGGACCGCATCGGGCTGACGCTCGGCGGCGACGAGGAACTGCTCGCCGCCGCACGCGCCCACGAGGGCTACCTCACCGCCGAGGTGCTCGCGACCGCGGTGGCCTACGGGCCGGCCGACGGCGAGGTCGCGCGGATCGAGGGGCGCGAACTGCGCATCTCGCTCGCACGGGCCTGAGCCCCGCACGGAACCGTTCCTGGAGTCGTTCCAGAAAGCGTGATAGCGTCGGGCGGGTGACGCAGCAGAGCCATCCGGCCGCGGAGGAGCATCACCCGGCCGCGGCGCAGGACGCCGCCCTGCTGCGCGACGCGGGCCTGCGGGTCACCGCTCCGCGCCTCGCCGTGCTCAGCGCCGTCCGCGCGGGCGACCACGCCACGGTGGACGACATCGCCACCCGCGTGCGCGCGCGCTTGGGCACGGTCTCCACCCAGGCGGTCTACGACGTGCTCGGCGCGCTGCACGCCGCGGGCCTGGCCCGCCGGATCGAGCCCGCCGGCAGCCCGGCGCGCTACGAGGCGCGCGTCGGCGACAACCATCACCACCTCGTGTGCCGCTCCTGCGGCGCGGTTGCCGATGTCGACTGCGCCACGGGCCGCGTCCCGTGCCTGGAGCCCTCCTCGGCGGGCGGCTTCGTCGTCGACGAGGCCGAGGTCACCTACTGGGGCACCTGCCCCTCCTGCCTGTCCCCCCACGAACGAAAGGCCATCGCATGAGCGAGAAGATCCCGCCGCCCACGACGACCGACGCGGGGATCCCCGCCCCCAGCGACGAGCACTCCCTCTCGGTCGGCCCCAACGGCCCGCTGCTGTTGCAGGACCACTACGTCATCCAGAAGATGGCCCAGTTCAACCGCGAGCGCGTCCCCGAGCGCGTCGTGCACGCCAAGGGCAGCGGCGCCCACGGCTTCTTCGAGGTCACCGAGGACGTCACGCAGTTCACCCGTGCGGACTTCCTCTCGCAGGTCGGCAGGCGCACGCCGATGTTCGCGCGCTTCTCCACCGTGGCCGGCGAGCTGGGCTCGGCCGACACGCTGCGCGATCCCCGCGGCTTCGCGCTGAAGTTCTACACCCAGGAGGGCAACTACGACCTCGTCGGCAACAACACGCCGATCTTCTTCGTCCGCGACCCCTCGAAGTTCCAGGACTTCATCCACTCCCAGAAGCGGATGCCCGACACCGACCGCAAGAGCCACAACGCGCAGTGGGACTTCTGGACGCTGTCGCCCGAGTCCGCCCACCAGGTCACGTTCCTGATGACCGACCGCGGCACGCCGAAGACGCTGCGCCACATGCACGGCTTCGGCAGCCACACGTATATGTGGATCAACGCCGGCGGCGAGAAGTTCTGGGTCAAGTTCCACTTCGTCACCGAGCAGGGCGTGGAGAACTTCACCGACGCCGAGGCGCACGCGATGACCGCCGAGGACCCCGACTGCCACCGCCGCGACCTCTTCGAGGCGATCAGGGGCGGCGAGCCCCCGGCGTGGACGCTGAAGGTGCAGATCATGCCCTTCGACGACGCGGCGGGCTACCGCTTCAACCCGTTCGACCTCACGAAGGTCTGGCCGCACGGCGACTACCCGCTGATCACCGTCGGGCGCATGGTGCTCGACCGCAACCCGGCCAACTACTTCGCCGAGGTCGAGCAGGCCGCCTTCGAGCCGGCGAACATGGTGCCGGGCGTGGGCCCGTCGCCGGACAAGATGCTGCTCGGGCGGCTGTTCAGCTACCCCGACACGCACCGCCACCGGATCGGCGCCAACTACAACCAGCTGCCGATCAACGCCCCGCAGTGCCCGTTCCACAGCTACAACAAGGACGGGCCCATGCGCTCCATCCACGCCGGCGACCAGCCGCCCTACGCGCCCAACAGCTACGGCGGCCCGGTCGCCGACACCGAGCGCTACGGCGAGATCACGGGCTGGGAGGCCGGCGGCGAGATCGTGCGCACCGCCTACGACCTGCACGCCGAGGACGACGACTTCGGCCAGCCGGGGACGCTGTATCGCGAGGTGCTCTCACAGACCGACCGCGACAACCTGGCGGCCAACATCGTGGGGCACGCCAGCCAGGAGGTCGAGCCGGGCATGCAGGACCGCGTCGTCGCCTACTGGACGCAGGTCGACCCCGAGCTCGGCGCGGCCGTGGCCTCCGGCCTCGGGCGCGACGCGGCGACGCCGGCCGGAGCCGGAGTCGTCCTCTAGGTAGTCGCTGGGCTCGGGCCGGCGCTACGCCAGCACCGGCTCGAGCTCGGCCTCGAGCTTCTTCTTGGGGTAGGCCCCGATGATCTTCTTTGCCGCGACCCCGTTCTTGAAGAGGATCATCGTCGGGATCGAGAGGACCTCGAACGTCGCGGCCGTCTGCTGGTTCTCGTCGACGTTGAGCTTGACGATGCGCAGGTCGTCGCGCTCACCGGCGATCTCCTCGAGCACAGGGCCGACGACGCGGCATGGGCCGCACCACGGCGCCCAGAAGTCGACGAGGACCGGGGTCTCGGACTCGATGACCTCGGCCTGGAAGCTGGTGTCGGTGACTTCGGTGAGCGATCCGGCCATGTGTGGTTCTCCTTGGGAAGCGGGTGCACGAGTCACTATACAAAATGAAGCAACCCCTGGCCGGGGGCCGCGCAGCGACCCTACCCGGCGTGGCCGCGGGCACCGCGCCCGAAGCGCATCCGCGGCACGAGCACGACGGCCTCGCCGGCGATCCGCCACGACATCTTCGACCGTCCGTGCCGGCGGTCGCGGAAGACGATCGGCAGCTCGACAACGCGGAAGCCCGCGAGCACCGCGCGATAGGTGAGCTCGACCTGGAAGGCGTAGCCGCGCGAGCGCACGGTGGGCAGGTCGATCGCCTCCAGGACCTCGCGGCGGAAGCACTTCAGGCCGCCGGTGAGGTCACGGACCGGCAGGCGGAGGATGCGCCGCGCGTACCACGAGCCACCGCGGCTGACCAGCCGCCGAGCGGCCCCCCAGTCGGAGATCCCGCCCCCCGCCACGTAGCGCGAGCCCAGCACCAGGTCGGCCTCGCGCGCCGCGGCGAGCAGCCGCGCGAGGTCGGCCGGGTCGTGGGAGAAGTCGCAGTCCATCTCGCAGACCAGGCCGGCGCCACGATCGAGGGCATGGGCGAACCCGGCGAGGTACGCGGGGCCCAGGCCGCCCCGCCCGGGGCGGTGCAGCACCTCGACGGCGGCGTGCTCGGCGGCGAGCCGCTCGGCGATGGCGCCGGTGCCGTCGGGCGAGTTGTCGTCGACGACGAGGACGTGGTGGCCGTCGGGCGCGGCCTCCTGCAGGACGGCCAGGGCGGCGACGACGAGCGCCTCGATGTTCTCGGCCTCGTCGTAGGTGGGCAGGATCAGCCAGGCGGGTCCGGGCATGGGCGCGCGTACCCTACGGACCGCAATGGCCTCGCAGCTGTCCAACCTCGCCATCTCCGCCGCCTTCGACGAGCTCGCCGACCTGTACGAGCTCGACGGCGCCGTCGTGCACCGCGTCCTGGCCTACCGCAGCGCCGCCAAGACGGTGCGCGAGGCGACCGTCTCGGTCGCCGCGCTCACGCGCGCGGGCCGGGTCACCACGCTGCCGGGTATCGGCACGACGCTCGAGGAGAAGATCGGCGCGCTGCTGGACACCGGGACCATCCCGGCCGCCGAGAAGCTGCGCGGCCGCTACCCGCCGGGCCTGCTGGACATGACCCGCCTGCCCGGCCTGGGGCCCAAGCGCGCCAAGCGGCTGTTCGACGAGCTGGGGATCGAGTCGCTGGCGATGCTGCGCGCCGCCGCGGAGACCCAGCGCCTGCGGGAGGTGCGCGGCTTCGGCGCGAAGTTCGAGGAGTCGGTGCTCGCGGCGCTGGCCGCCGGCGTGGGCGACCGGCCGGCGCCGCGCGTGCTGCTGCACAAGGCGCTGGGCGTCGGCGAGCAGATCGTGGCCGCGCTGCGCGCCCATCCGGCGGCCGATCGCGTCGAGCTCGCTGGCTCCGCCCGGCGCGGCGCGGACTCCGTCAAGGACCTTGACATCATCGCCACCGCGTCCGATCCCGGCGCGCTGACGCGAGCGCTGGCCGAGCTCGACGTCATCGAGTCGGTCTCCGCGCCGGGCGAGAACGCCGCGCGCGGGAGGACCCACACGGGCCTGCCGGTCGACCTGCGCGTGGTCACGCCGGACTGCTTCGGAAACCTGCTGCAGCACTTCACCGGCTCGCAGGCGCACAACGTGGCGCTGCGCGAGGCCGCGGTGCGCCGCGGCCTGCACGTCTCCGAATACGGGATCCTCGACGACGCGACCGGCGAGACGCTGCGCTGCGCGACCGAGGAGGAGGTCTACGAGCGCCTGGGCCTGGCCTACCCCGAGCCCGAGCTGCGTGAGGACCGTGGCGAGCTCGCGCCCGGCTTCGCCGCGCCCCGGCTGATCACGATCGAGGACATCCGCGGGGACCTGCACTGCCACACGGTCGCCTCCGACGGGCGCAACACGATCGAGGAGATGGCGCTCGCGGCACGCGATCGCGGCTACGAGTACCTGGCGATCACCGACCACTCCGCGACCCACGGCTTCGGCAACCACGTCGGCCCCGACGAGCTCGAGCGCCAGATCGAGCGCGTGGCCGCGGTCAACGCCCGGGTGGAGGGCATCGAGGTGCTTGCCGGCACGGAGACCAACGTCCTGCCGGACGGGTCGCCGGACTACGACGACGACCTGCTGGAGCGCCTGGACTGGGTGATCGCATCGGTGCACACCGCGTTCTCGATGCCCGAGGCGGAGATGACCAAGCGGATGGTCGCGGCGATCGAGCACCCCTGGATCGACGCGATCGGCCATCCCACCGGGCGCAAGATCGAATCACGAGCGCCCTACGCGCTGGACGTCGACGCGGTGATCGAGGCCGCGGCGCGCACGCACACGATGCTCGAGATCAACGCGGCGCCCGACCGCCGCGACCTCGACGACGTACACGCACGCGCGGCCGCCGAGGCGGGCGTGATGGTGCTCGTGGACTCCGACGCGCACGGCACGAACACCATGGGGATCATGCGCTGGGGCATCGCCACCGCGCGCCGCGCATGGCTGACGCCCGAGCAGGTCGCCAACGCACGGCCGTGGCCGCAGTTCGCGGCGCTGCGCAAGCGTGCGCAGGCATGAGGCCGCCGGCGATGCCTCAGCCCAGCAGCCGCGGCAGCAGCTCGTCGCGCACGACGACGTCCACGGCGGCCCGCCGGAACGGCGCGATCGCCTCACCGGCGCGCGCCGCGTAGTCCGCGACCGGATCGTCCAGCGC
>JACCQW010000253.1 GCA_013813955.1 Solirubrobacterales bacterium | reverse complement strand
GGCCGAGGGCACCGCGGCCTCGGGCGGCGCGGGCGCGCTGCAGGCCGCGAAGACCGTTCTCGGGCGCACCCTGACCGACGTCAACTCCACGCTCGAGCGCGTGCTCGCGACCGTCGGCCTCAAGCTGCCCGCACCGCAGCAGCCCGCCGCTGACAGCGGGGCCGCGGCGAGCGCCTCGCCCGACGCGATCGCCGCCGTGCTCGCGCCCGCGCAGCAGGCGCTCGGCGGCATAGTGACGCTGCTGGACCGCCTCCTCGGACAGCGGTGAACGAGCGCCTACGCGCCATCTTCACGATGTACACCATCACGGACGGACAGCCCGTGCGTGAAGGGATCAGTCAGAACGAAATGGCAAACCCGCCGCGAGGCGGGGGCGCAAAACCAGGGGCCTCTCAGAGGCCGCCCAGTTGCCGAAAGGGGCATCACATGCCGTATTCCCGCCGTATCGCCGCCACCGTGGCGGCCCTCGTCACCCTGGTGGCACTTCCCGCCACCGCCTCGGCGCACTCCGCGACGAGCACGAAGAGCGTCACGTCGCATGCGGCCAAGGCCGCTCAGGCGCTGAACCGCCTGGACGTCGCCGTCGGCGCCGGGCGCTCGAGCGTCGCGGCCAGGCAGCTGAAGGTCGCCCGCTCGCACACCGCCGCCGCCTCCCGTGAGGCCCGGCGCATGAGCAACCGCGCGACGGATGGCTCGGGCAGCGTCCGCGCCGCCCAGGCGCTGACGATCGCCGGAACCCAGTACGACGCGCTCGTGGACTCGATCACGGCGCTCGTCGACGAGATCACCGGTCGCGTGCAGACGCTGCTAGCGCAGGCGATCCCGGCCAGCCTCGCCGGTCGCGAGCAGGTCATCGCGGTCCTCACGGGCCTGATGGACCAGGTTCCCGAGGCCGCCAGGCCGGTGCTCGCGTCGATCATCACGGCGCTGTCGCTCGGCGACGCCGACGAGGTCACCAACCTCCAGGGCGCGATGGACTCCGGCAACCTCTCGGGGAGCGTCGGCGCCATCGTCAGCCAGGCCCTGGGGATCGCCACCGAGGCCATCAACACCGCGTTCGCGACGGTGCGGTCGATCCTGCCGATGCTGCCGGCGATGGTGCAAGGCCCGATCGCCTCGGTCCTCGAGCTCGTCCAGTCGACGGTCGGCACGATCGTGCCGACCGTGCTGAACACGGTGACCGGTCTGCTCGACGGCATCCTGGGCGGCCTGCCGGTCATCGGCGGCACCTCGGCCGGCGGCTCCGGCGGCCCGCTCAGCGGCCTGCTGGGCGGCCTGCTGGGCGGGGGTCGCGCCACATGAGCCACAGGGGCGGCCCGTCGGGCAGCTCCATCCGCTCGGTGACCTCGAAGCCATGGCGGGCGTAGAAGCCCACGTTGCTCTCCCTCGAGGACTCCAGGTAGGCGGGTAGCCCGTCTGAGTCGCAGCGCTCGAGCACCGGCGCCAGCAGGGCGGAGGCGATGCCTCCGCCCTGCTGGTCCGGGTCGGTGCCCAGCACCGAGAGGTAGAAGTGCGGCTCGGCGGGGTGGCGCCGCTCGATCTCGCGCACCGCGCGCGCCGAGCGCACGATGCGCGGCAGCAGGACCGGCAGCATCGGCAGCAGCATGAGGGCCTGGCGCAGGTCCTCCCGCCAGCGGTCGGGCAGCGTCCACAGCGCGCCGCCCGAGTGCTCCGGCGTCGTGTAGATCTCGTCCTGGCCGGCGATCTGGCGCATACGGATCGCGAAGAAGCGACGCGCGTGACGCATCCGCCTGGCGTCGTCGGGATAGAACCAGGCGGTCACCGGGTCGTCGTAGAACGCCCGGGCGAGCGTGGCGGCGAGGGGCTCGAAGTCCTCGGGGCGCGCGCGGCGCACGCTGAGCGGCGTGCGGGTGGCCATCTCCCCCAGTCTAGGAGCCCGTCGAACCCTAGGCTGCGGTCATGCCCACGCACCGCACCGTCGCGACCAACGGGATCTCGATGCACCTCGCCGAGCAGGGCTCCGGCCCGCCCGTGATCCTCTGCCACGGCTTCCCCGAGCTGTGGTACTCCTGGCGCCACCAGCTGCCCGCGCTGGCCGACGCCGGCTTTCACGCGATCGCCGTCGACATGCGCGGCTACGGCGACACGTCGGCGCCCGCGGAGGTGCAGGGCTACGACATCCTCACCGTCTGCGCCGACCTGACCGGCCTGCTCGACGCGCTCGGCCACGAGCGCGCGGTCTTCGTCGGGCACGACTGGGGGGCGGCGGTGGTCTGGCAGCTGGCGGTCGCGCATCCCGAGCGCGTCGCGGCGGTGGCCGGGCTGAGCGTGCCGTTCGTCCCCCGCGCGCCGGCCGCGCCGGTGGCGATCATGCGCCGCCACCTCGGCGAGGACTTCTACATCGTGTGGTTTCAGGAGCCCGGCGTCGCCGACGCCGCG
>JACCQW010000234.1 GCA_013813955.1 Solirubrobacterales bacterium | reverse complement strand
GCCGGCGCCGGCGCCGCGCAGCGACGACACGCCGGCCGCAGCCTCGTCGATCGCCCCGCGCTCCAGCGCCAGCGTCAGCGCGTCGCCGTCGGGATCCCAGGCCGTGACGTGGGCCCCCAGGCGCCGGCGGGCGGCCATGCCGACCGAGCCGCCTATGAGCCCGACCCCGACGAGTGCGATCCTCACCGGGCGCTGCGCCGTGACCTCACCGCGGCGGCCAGCCCGTCGAGCACGCCGCTCGTCGTCTCCCAGTCCATGCAGGCGTCGGTGATCGATTGCCCGTAGGTCAGCGCGCCCCCGCCCAGATCCTGGTGCCCGGCCACGAGAAAGGACTCGAGCATCGCGCCCACGATCGCCCGGCTGCCGCCGGCGATCTGCTCGCCGATCTCCGCGGCGACCCCGGGCTGGCGCTCGTGGTTCTTGGCGCTGTTGTCGTGCGAGGCGTCGATCACCACGCGCTCGGGCAGCCCCGCCGCGCGTAGCCTGTCCAGCGCCCCCGCAACGCCCGCGGCGGTGTGGTTGGGCTCGCCGCGGCCCCCGCGCAGGATCACGTGGCCGTCGGGGTTGCCGGTGGTGTGGAGGATCGCGGGGGTGCCGCTGGGATCCACGCCCGCGAAGGCGTGCTTGGCCGCCGCGGCGCGCACGGCGTCGACGGCGACCTGCACGTTGCCGTCCGTGCGGTTCTTGAAGCCGACCGGCATCGACAGGCCCGATCCGAGCTGGCGGTGGATCTGGCTCTCGGTGGTGCGCGCGCCGATCGCGCCCCAGGCCACGGTGTCGGAGATGTACTGCGGGGTGATCGGGTCCAGGAACTCACAGCCGACGGGCAGGCCGAGGTCGAGTACCTCGAGCAGCAGCTCACGGGCCGTGCGCAGGCCGGTGTCGACGTCCCCCGACCCATCGAGGTGCGGATCGTTGATCATGCCCTTCCAGCCGGTGGTGGTGCGGGGCTTCTCGAAGTACACCCGCATGGCCACGCACAGGTCGGCGCCGAGCTCGTGGGCCTTCGCGCTCAGGCGGCGGGCGTAGTCCAGCGCCGCGTCGGCGTCGTGGACGCTGCACGGGCCGACGATCACCAGCAGGCGGTCGTCGGCACCCTGCAGGATCGCGGCGGTGTCGGCGCGGCCGCGCAGCACGACGCGAGCGCGCTCGGCGTCCAGCGGCAGCCGCTCGAGCAGGTCCGCCGGCGTGGTCAGCGCCACGACCCGCTCGATGCGCAGGTCGCGGATGCCGGCGAGCGCCTCGGGGCCGGTCACGGTGTCAGCGGGCATCGCGCGCCGCCGGTCTCATCACGATCATCACTGGGCACAGTCCTTTCGAAGAAACGCCTGGAAACTGGGGTGCTGCGGCGCTCGGCGAAGGAAGTGAGGAAGGTGGTGAGCCGAGCGCCTAGGTAAATCGCCAGGCGGAATAGCGACGCGCAAACATGGAGGTGATACGGGCGCTGTCGCCGATCGGGCTCATCGACACCGGAGCTTAGAGCACCGCGCCGAGAGCGTCGAGGAAGCGGGCGTTCTGGGCCGGCGTCCCGTAGGTGACCCGCAGCGCCCCGTCGCGCCCGAGCGCCGCGCCGGCGCGGACGAGCACGCCGCGCTCGGACAGGCCGCGCACCACGTCGCCCTCGTCGGCGGACTGGGGCAGGTCGAACCAGCAGAAGTTCGCCTGCGAGTCGGCGGGCTCGATGCCCAGCGCGTTCAGCCCGCTCTCCATCTCCACCCGGGCAACGATCGCGCGCTCGACGCGCGCGGCGACCGCGTCCTGGTGGCGCAGCGCCTCCACCGCCGCCGCCTGGGCGGCCACGTTGCAGAAGAACGGCTGGCGGACCTGGTCCACGGCGCGGGGGAAGTCCTCGCTGCCGCACAGCGCGAAGCCGACCCGCAGCCCGCACAGGCCGTGGACCTTGGAGAACGTGCGCAGCAGCACGAGGTTGGAGTGGCGCCCGAGCAGGTCCAGCGTCGTGTCTGGGTCGTCGAGCAGCGAGAACTCGCAGTAGGCCTCATCGACCATGAGCGCGACATGGCGCGGCACCCGCTCGGCGAAGGCGGCGATGTCGGCGAAGGGCAGCGCCGTCGACGTGGGGTTGTTCGGATTGCAGACGATGACCAGCCGCGTCGCGGCGGTGATCTCGGCGGCCATCGCGTCGAGGTCGTGGCGATGGGCGGCGTCGAGGCCCACGGTGACAGCCGTGGCGCCCGACGCGGCGGCCAGGTGCGGGTACACGCTGAACGACGGCCATGCGTACACGAGCTCGGCCCCGGGCTCGAGCAGGGCCTCCCCGGCGGCCAGCAGGATGTCGCACGATCCGTTGCCGATCGCGATCCGCGCGCCGGGGACGCCGTAACGGTCGCTCAGAGCCCGGCGCAGCCGCCCGCTGGTGGGATCGGGGTAGCGGTTGGCGCCGGCCAGCGCGCGCCGCGCGGCCTCCAGCACCTCGGGCAGCGGAGGGTCGGGCGACTCGTTGGAGGCCAGCGGCGCGACGTCCTCGGGCAGGGCGTAGCCGCCCGCCGCGGGGTACACCGGGATCCGCCGGATGCGCTCGGAGAACTCGATCGCCACCGGCTCATTGTGCCGCACGCGATGCGCTGGCAGGATCGCGTCGCCATGGCGGAAGCGACCGAGCCGACGCTCACCCTCCGCGACGCCTCCCGCGCGACCGGCCTGTCGGTGAAGGCCCTGCGCCGGCGCGTGGAGCGGGGCACGTTGCCCGCGCGGCTGGTCGGCGGCGTGCGGC
>JACCQW010000256.1 GCA_013813955.1 Solirubrobacterales bacterium | reverse complement strand
CCCAGTTCGGCAACATGGCCCACGCCCCCTACGTGTACTCCGGCTACCCGTTCAGCCGCTGGTTTCACGGCCTGATGACCGGCTCGTTCAGCGCGTGGGAGCCCAACATGAACTACGTCAACCAGGTGGGTGGCGTCGGCGGAAACCCCTTCGGCCCGGCCAGCAACGGCGCCTCAGGCGTCACGCACGACTTCTGCTTCGTCACCCGCTGTGACCGCGCACAAGGCTCAGAGCAGAACTACGCGATCTTCGGCATCCGCGCCCAGAACGACGTCAACACCGCCAGGATCTTCACCGGCGGCAACAGCGCGACGGTCACGATGGCCTACTCCAACGTATGGCTGGGCGACCGTCGCCTGCCGGCCATGAGCAGCGCGCGCCCTGTCGACCGCGGCTGGGTCGATGACACGGCCAGCCGTACCCACGCGCTCAGCAACATCAGCGCCACCGACCAAGGCCTCGGCGTCTACGGCATCACGCTTGCCGGTGCCGCCAGTGGCAACGGCACGCTGCGCCCGTCCTGCAGCGGCGACCCCTACCGCAGCCCCTGCCCGGCCAGCTGGAGCACCAGCGCGTTCACCTACCAGCTCAACGAAGGCATCACCGCCCTCTCCCTGCGCCCCCAAGACATCGTCGACAACCAAGGCACCGCCCAGACCTGGACCGAAAAGGCCGACCGCAGCGCGCCGACCCTGAGCGTGAGCGGCCGACTCAAGCAGTTCGAGAACAAGGGACTGTATGACCCTGAATACGACCTGAACGTTTCCGCTTCCGACCCCTTCTCCGGCATCAAGCGCCTCGAGGTGTTCGTGGACGGGCTCTTGAAGGCGAGCAAGGATGTCCCGTGTGGGATCGGCGGTGGGTGTGGAAGCACGCTGAGCTACGCGTTTCGTCCGGACAACTTCGCTGATGGCGAACACACCATCCGCGTGGTGGCGGTTGATCAGGTGTTCGATGTCAACGCAAGCAGCGCGGATCGTCATCGCACCGTGGCGGAATGGAAGGTTGTCACCGATCGCCGTGGCGATATCTACACCTCGAGGCAGTTCACGGACGACCCCGGTCAGGGTGGCGGCCTGATCGCTGAGGAGTGGGCCAAGTTCCAGACCTCGACGGCGCGCCGACGCGAGGAGGACATCATTTCCACGCGCACCGGCGTGACGTGCTCGCGCGATGGCAGCACCGCGGCTCGCTGCGGCGAGGTGCGCGATGTGTCCCGGTTCGGAGAGGACAACGCGGGCGCGGGCGAGATCTTCACTCTCTATCGCGGCGCGACGGAGAGTGATCCGCGACTTCAGGAAATCGGCGAGCTCAACCAGATGGCCAGTGACACGGCCGGCAAGCAGCCCGTCGCCCAAGGACCGTTGTCGGATGTGGTTCAGGCGTGGCAGAACAAGCCGCCCGCCCACGGATCGACCTACGTCGCGTACGAATCCAGGCACACAGTCGACACGACGACCGGCGTTGACACCCCCGAGGGGGAGGAGGAGCTGCCGGGAGGCGAGCAGGTCACTGTCCGTCTCTGGCTCGATGAGAACACGAAGCTGCCGGTTCGCGAGATCGCGACCATCAGCACGGGCGAGGAGATGTCGCGACGCTACTGGACCTACGAACTCAATCGTCTCGAGGACGCCGAGGTGCCGGCCGATTTCTTTCGGACCCCGCGACCAGCAATGGTCGAGCAAGACAAGGAAGTTGATTATCGAGGCGATGATGCCCTCGGACCTCAGACCGAGCCAGAAACCGGCCGCTCCTACCAGCCCTACGCTCTGGGCAAGACGCCGATCGTCAAAGGACTCCCGTACTGCCTAGCGACCGGAAGTGTTGAAACTCTGCGCGAGCCGGGGACCGACTCCATCACCAACTCCAGCGGAGAGCTTGCGCCCGGCCCGTCGGGGGCGGTCATGCAGCGCGCCACGGCCTACTACAACGTGCTTCCCGCGGATGCTGTTTGTGGCGGCGGTTTGGGGTCCCTCAGCGACCCGTCGTTGGTGGTGCGGTCTACGGAGAAGGAGAGCTCGTTGGCGCAGGCGTGGAAGTCCGCGTACATCGAGATCGGCGAAGTGGCGCAGACCAACCCTCTGCACACCGACTTCCTTCGCTCCGGCCCGGTGCCGCTCTTGCCGCTCCTAAACCTAGAAGGAACGAGCACTGCCTACGTGATCACGATCGATGACGAGACGAGCGGCGTATACATCGAGAAGGGCAACACCGCGATCGTCATCACTGGAGCTTTCGACAAGACCAACGTCAACGACATCGCAACCGCCTTGGAGGCCCAGTGATGCGAATCATTGCAACGTGTTGGCTCGCGCTAACGATCGGCGCGATCGCCGTCGCTGGATCACTGGTCCAGCCTGCCTCCGGCCATTACAAAGAAACCGGTGAGGTCAACCAGAAACACGGCGACTGGTTCTTCCGCGGGCAGACCTTCAGCGATAAGCGCGGGCGGCGTCAAGACTGGAAGGACCCGGTCAACTTCATGTTCTACGGCGGCACTAATGATCCTCAGGAGTACTCGCGCGTGTTCATCGAGGAGCACATGCGCGACGACTGGAGCACACGAGCCGTGGGCGGTTCACCGTGGCGGCGGGACCAGGACATCCGCCGCGTCTGCAAGGACGACCAGTACATGGTCTGGCGACACCTACCAAGCAGCGCGCGCAGCGCCGATCGCACCGACTGGCATGGAACCACCGCCCGGTTTACCGGCGTATGCGGCAGCCAGCACCATGCCCGTTTCTGGGATGACCAAGAGCACAGGAAAGGAAACGCACTGCACGGCCGCGAGAAGCAGTGGGTAGTCGGAGGCATCCACCACGAGAAGGCTGTCCTCAAGTTCTGCTGCGCCGGCCACGAGGTCGATCGCGACTGGGACCGCGTGCGCGTCGAGCTCGTGAAAGCTATGCGCCGACACTGCTCGTACCGACGTTGGAAGTATCACCCCGGCGCCGATCACACGTTCCAAGAGAAGACGAACTTTGGCTTCGTGGCGCGGCTCTCCCTACGTCACGCGAGCGGTGGCTGCGCCGGTGCCTGAGCAGTCGATGCCGTACCGACGAGATCGAGCCGACGTGGACGGTGTAGCCGCAGTCGTCTACGTGCTCGCAGCCACCGCCTTGAGCTACCTCGCCGTTCAAGACGACGGAGGCAACTCTGCCGAGAGCGTGGGCCTGCTCGTGCTTGCATCCCTCATGGGGGCCGCGACGCACCGTCGGGCTATGTACTGGCTGCCCTTCGCCCCCTGGGCCCTGCTGAGCCTCGGTGTTTACGCGACGACCGATCGCACCGCCGGGTGGGAGGAGCTGTGGTTCTTCAACCTCGCGATCCTGGGGGTTCTCGGAGTACTTGCCATCGCGCTCGCCCGAGCGGTGCGAACACTTGTTCGGCGATCGAGAACGTAGCGGGGGGATAGTGAGCGTGAGGGAAACCGAGGATCTCGTGCGCGCGCTCGCGCTGCCGGCCGTGCGCGGCGCTCCTGCTGTGGTTGGGGTGTTGCTTTGTGGTTTCCGGCGGCGGCGCGCGTGTTGACGAGCGGGCGGGGTGCGGATGTGCCGCACGACCCGAATCACGCTGATCCCAAGAGACGCGCGAACCTCCGTCACCGCGGCGACTACACCTGGAGGCCGCTGCCAGGCTCAAGAGGGTGGTTCGGCGAAGTCGACAGCACCACCGACCGTCCGGGATCGTCGACTCGCGGCTTCTACAGCGATGCATACCGGACGCGCGTCTCGCTGGTCCATTGTGCGCGCCAGAGCCGAGGCTAGGCGAGCGGGCGTGGATCTTCTCCTGGTCCTGGCGGTCGTCGTGCCAGGCGCGTTGGGCTTCGCGGTCGGGCGGGCATGGACGCTGGCCGTCGTGCCCGCCATCATCGCGTTGCTCGTCGGGCTCGTTGCGCTGATCGGGGTAGAGACCCGGCCTGGTGAGGGCGACGGCGCCGCTCTGCTCGCGATCGGTGTTCTCCTGTACGGCGTTGTCGCTCTTGTGGCGACGGCCGTTGGCGCTGGTCTCGGTGCTCTGGTTCGACGAGGCCTGCTTTCCAACGCTCGACATGGCCCGGGCGCCGCGGGGTCGACGACTTGAGCCGCATCGCCTTCGACCGCGACCGAGCCCCTGATCTTCATGCTCGCTCTGTCCGCCCACGGGGGTCGATCGAGAGGCCCAAGCCAGGCCGCCGACGCTCCACGCCGCCGACAGCGCTTCTTATATCCCTGGTCTGTTGTCTTGTCGTGGTGTCGCCCGCCGCGGCGCTGGTGTTTTCGGGTGGGCGCGGTGCGGATGTGCTGCGTGGCGGGGCGGGTGCTGATCGTCTGTCGGGCGCGTCGGGCAGCGACGTGCTGCGCGGTTTGGGTGGGCGCGACACGTTATTGGGGGAACTCCACCTACGGCCACTGGACCTACCGCGCCCCCGCCAACACCTACGTCTACCGCACCCAGTTCGGCAACATGGCCCACGCCCCCTACGTGTACTCCGGCTACCCGTTCAGCCGCTGGTTTCACGGCCTGATGACCGGC
>JACCQW010000202.1 GCA_013813955.1 Solirubrobacterales bacterium | reverse complement strand
CCTTCTGCACGGCGAGACCGAGCGCCGCGTTGCCCTCGACGTCACCCCCGCCCTCCTTGGCCGCGGTCGTGATCGCCCGCGCGAGCTTGGTGAACAGCTTGCCGCGGCGGGAGTCCACGATCGCCTTTTTGTGCTTGATCGACGCCCACTTGGAATGGCCGGACATGGCCGGATTCTAGGACGCTAGGTTCGACGGGTGCTCGCGGTACCAGGCGATCGTCTGCCCAAGGCCCTCCTCGAGGCCGATGCGCGGCGCCCAGCCCGTGACCTCGCGCAGCTTGCTGGCGTCGACCTCCTGATCGCGCAGCTCGCCCGGCGTGGACTCCCCGCGGACATCGGGCCGCACGCCGCCGCCCACCAGCCGGCATACGCACTCGACGACCTCGCGTACCGTGTGCGTCTGCCCGGCGCCGCCGTTGAACGCCTCGCCCGCGACGCCGTTGCGCCCGCTCGTCAGGCCGTCGGCGATGGCGACGTAGCCCGCGACGGCGTCCTCTACGTAGAGAAAGTCACGGCGCGGCGAGCCGTCGGAGCGGATGACCGGGTCGCGACCGGCCAGCGCGGCCGCGACCGCGTCGGGGATCAGGCGCGAGCCGTGCCCGTCGCCCCCGCCGTAGACGTTGGTGAAGCGCGTCGTGGCCACCGGCAGGCCGTAGGTCGTGTGGTAGGAGCGCGCGATGAGATCGGCCGCGGCCTTGGAGACGTCGTAGGGGAAGCCGGCGATGAGCTGGGCGTCCTCGAGGTAGGGATGCTGCTCGATCGGGCCGTAGACCTTGTCGCTGGAGGCCACGACGACTCCCGCCACGTCGTGCGCGCGGCAGGCCTCGAGCAGCAGCCACGTCCCGCGGACGTTGACCTCGAAGGTCTCGGCCGGCGCCGCGTTGGCGCGCGCGACTAGGGGCTGGGCGGCCAGGTGGAAGACGCTGCGCACATCGTGCTCGGCGATCGCGCGCGCCAGCAGCGCCTCGTCGAGCAGGTCGCCGTCCACGACCGTGCAGCGCTCCTGTGCCCCCTCGAGCACCAGGGCGCTGTGCGGGCGCGGGCGGCGGCGCAGCACGACGACGTCCTCGTCGCGCTCCAGCAGCGCCTTGACCAGCCACGACCCGAGCATCCCGTACGCGCCCGTGACCAGCGTGCTCACCCGTCCCAGACCTTCCAGGGCGCGTCGCCGCGCGCCCACAGGTCGTTCAGCAGGACCGCGTCCTTGTAGGTGTCCATGCAGTCCCAGTAGCCGGTATGGCGGAAGGCGTGCAGCTGGCCGTCGGCGGCCAGGCCCTCCAGCGGCTCGCGCTCGAGCACGCTGGAGTCGCTGAGGTAGTCCAAGACGCCCGGCTCGAAGCAGAAGAAGCCGCCGTTGATCCAGTGCTCCGAGCGCGGCTTCTCCTGAAAGCCGCTCACGCGGCCGTCCTCATCGGCCAGCTGCACCACGCCGAACTGCAGCTCCGGGCGCACGACGGTCATCGTGGCCAGGCCGCCGTGCGCCCGATGGTGGCGGGCGAGCTCCGCCAGGTCGACGTCGGCCACGCCGTCGGCGTAGGTCGCGCTGAACGGCGCGCCGCTCAGCTGGTCGCGCAGCCGTCGGACCCGCCCGCCCGTGGGCGTGTCCAGCCCGGTGTCCACGCAGTGCACCTCCAGGCCCTCCGGCCACGGCTCGTCGGCGGCGAAGCGCTCGAGCATCTCGCCCTTGTAGCCGGTGGCCAGCACGAACTCGCGCGCGCCCTGGGCCGCGTAGATGCGAACGACGTGCCACACGATCGGGCGCCCGCCGATCTCCACCAGGGGCTTGGGAATCGACTCGGTGCGTTCGCGCAGGCGGGTGCCGCGCCCGCCGCACAGGATGACCACGGGGCCGAAGGACACGGCGCGGGATCATGCCACTACGATCCGCCGCTGCATGGGCACCCTCGCTCCACCGGAGATCTTCAAGGCCTACGACGTGCGCGGGCTGTACGGCGACCAGATCGACGGCGACGTCGCCGAGCAGGTCGGGCGCGCCTTCGTGCGCGTGCTCGCCGAGCAGGCCGGCAAGCAGCCCGCAGACCTGCGGCTCGGGCTCGGGCGCGACATGCGCCTCACCGCGCCCGAGCTCGCCGCGCGCTACCGCCAGGGCATGACGGCCGAGGGCGCGGACGTGCTCGACGCCGGGATGGTCGGCACCGAGATGCTCTACTTCCTGGTCGGCTCGCGCGGGCTCGACGGTGGTCTGATGTGCACCGCCTCGCACAACCCGAAGGCGTACACCGGGGCCAAGCTCGTGCGCGAGGGCTCGATTGCGCTGTCGGGCGACACGGGCATCCAGGACATCCGCCGGCTCGTCGAGACCGGCCTGCCCGAGCCCGACGGCCCCGTGGGCTCCGTCGAGGAGGTCGACGTCACGTCGGCGTTCCACGAGGCCGCCCTGGGCTTCATCGACCCGGCGAACGTGCGCCCGCTGAAGGTGGTCGTCGACGGCGGCAACGGGATGGCCGGCCCGATGGTGGGTCCGCTGCTCGAGCGCCTCGGCCTGGACCTGGTGCAGAC
>JACCQW010000252.1 GCA_013813955.1 Solirubrobacterales bacterium | reverse complement strand
CGCCGAAGGTCCGCGCGATGCAGATCATCGACGAGCTCGAGCCCGTCAAGCGCGGCGGCTACGGCGGCGCGATCGGCTACCTGTCCTACACCGGCGACCTGGACACCTGCATCCACATCCGCACGGTGGTCGTCAAGGACGGCGTCGCCCATGTCCAGGCGGGCGGGGGCACCGTGGCCGACGCCCGGCCCGACTACGAGTTCGATGAGTCCGAGGCCAAGGCCCGCGCCGTGCTGCGCGCGGTCGAGCTGGCCTCCCGTCAGCCCGACTGGCCCTGACGACGTCGCGGTCGCTCCCGCTCGCTCGCCGACACGGGCGGGCGCCCGACGGGTCGTGGCTAGGATGCGCGTGTGCCGCAGGCGGAGATCAAGCGCACGGGCGCGATCGCCTACCGCCAGGCGGGGCCGCCATGGTCGGCCCGCGTGCCGGTGCTGTGCCTGCACGGGTGGCCGCAGAGCTCGTACATGTGGCGTCACCTGCTTCCCGCGCTGGCGTCAGCGGGGCAGCCTGCGCTGGCCCCCGATCTCCCCGGCTTCGGCGACTCGCCGCCCGACCCGCCCGGGACCTGGGAACGCCACGTCGAGGCCGTCGAGCGCTTCCGCCGGGAGGCCGGCCTCGATCGGGTCGTGCTGGTGGTCCACGACACCGGCGGTGCCATCGGCCTGCGCTGGGCCTGCGATCACCCTGAGGCCGTCGCCGGCATGGTCATCACCAACACGGGCTTCTTCCCGGACTACGAGTGGCACGAGATCGCGCGGACGATGCGGACCGAGGGCCAGGGCGAGGCGCTCGTTGACAGCGTGTCGCGTGAAGGCCTGGCAGCGTTGCTCGCCGCCGCGTCCAGCGGGATCGACGAGCGCGCGGTCGACGAGTACTGGAAGGCCTTCTCCGACCAGGAAGGCCGCCGCGGGATGCTCGAGCTCTATCGCTCGCTCGACTTCGACGAGCTCGAGCCCTACCAGGGCAGGCTCGCGGAGCTCGGGGTGCCCACGCTGGTCCTCTGGGGGGAGAAGGACGACTACCTCCCGTGCGACTACGCGTCGCGCTTCGCGCGGGAGATACCGGGCGCGAGGCTGGCGCTGGTCGAAACGGCCGGCCATTTCCTCTTCGAGGACGAGCCCGAGCGCTGCGCGCGGGCGATGATCGACTTCCTCCGGCAGGTGGTCCTCTGAGCGAGGACAGGCGGCGGCGGGAGCAAGCCCGCCGGGCCCCGGGCTCTAGGCTCTGCGCACCATGGCCCGCGTCCTCGTGGTCGACAACTACGACTCCTTCACCTACAACCTCGTCCAGTTCCTCGGGGAGCTCGGCGCGGACATCGATGTCGTGCGCAACGACCGCGCGAGCGTTGGCGAGCTGCTCGAGCGCCGGCCCGACCGCGTGGTCGTGTCGCCCGGCCCATGCACGCCCGACGACGCGGGCATCAGCCTGGAGACGATGCGCCGCTTCCCGGAGGCCGGCGTGCCCACGCTCGGCGTCTGTCTCGGCCACCAGTCGCTCGCGCAGACCTTCGGCGGGACCGTCGTGCGCGGCGCGCCGATCCACGGCAAGACGACCGAGATCGAACACGACGGGCGGACGATCTTCGCCGGCCTGGAGCCCAGGCTCACGGTGGGGCGCTACCACTCCCTCGTCGTCGATCCGGACACGCTGCCGCCGGTCTTCGAGGTCTCCGCGCGCGGCGGGGGCGTGGTCATGGCCATCCGCCACCGCGACCTGCCCGCCGAGGGAGTGCAGTTTCATCCCGAATCGGTGCTCACGGACGCCGGCAAGCGCCTGCTGCGCAACTTCCTCGATGCCTGACCCCGTCCTCACCGCGGCGATCGACAGGGTCGCCTCCGGCGCCGACCTCGGCGCCGACGAGGCGAGCGCGGTGCTCGGCGTGATCATGGCCGGGGAGGCCTCAGACGCCCAGATCGCGGGCTTCCTGCTCGCCCTGCGGACGAAGGGCGTCACCGTCGACGAGCTCTCCGGGCTGGCGCGGACCATGCGCGAGCTGGCCGCGCCGGTGCGTACGCGGCGGGTGGACCTCGTCGACACGGCGGGCACGGGCGGCGGGCGCTCGACGTTCAACGTCTCCACCACGGCCGCGCTGATCGCGGCCGGCGCGGGCTGCGCCGTGGCCAAGCACGGCAACCGCTCGGCCACCAGCATGTCGGGCTCCGCCGACCTGCTGGAGGCCCTCGGCGTGAGCATCGGCCTGGATCCCGAGGCGGTCGCGCGCTGCATCGACGAGATCGGCTTCGGCTTCATGTTCGCGCCCGGCCACCACCGGGCGATGCGCCACGTCATGCCGGTGCGCAACGAGCTCGCGGTCCGGACCGTCTTCAACTTCCTCGGCCCGCTCACCAACCCGGCCGGGGCGCGGCGCCAGGTCGTCGGGGTTTCCGATCCGGCCTTCGTGGAGACGATCGCGGGAGCGCTCGCGGTGCTGGGCGTCCGCCGCGCGTTGGTCGTATGCTCGCAGGACGCCCTCGACGAGATGAGCATCGCGGCCCCTACCCACGTCGTCGAGGTCAACGGCGACGATATCCGCACCTACACCGTCACCCCTGAGGACGTCGGCCTGGCCACAGAGCCCGACCTCGAGGCGACCAGCGGCGGCACGCCGCAGGACAATGCGGCCGTCACCCGCGCGATCCTCGCCGGAGAGACCGGCGCGCGCCGCGACCTGGCGGTGCTCAACGCCGGCGCCGCCATCTACGCGGCCGGCCGCGCCGACGACCTCTCCGAGGGGGTCCGCGCCGCGCAGGCCGCGCTGGACGACGGCTCCGCCGCACGCACCCTGGACG
>JACCQW010000250.1 GCA_013813955.1 Solirubrobacterales bacterium | reverse complement strand
GGGCCGGGTGGTGCTCGTTGGCGGCGAGCCGGGCGTCGGCAAGAGCCGGCTGGCGGCCGAGCTGGCCCGCGCCGCGCACGGCGATGGCGCGCGCGTGCTCTACGGTCGCTGCGACGAACGGTCGCTGATCCCGTACCAGCCCTTTGTCGAGGCACTGGACCATCATGTGGCCCACGCTCCGCTCGATGAACTGCGCTCGCAGACCGCGCACGGCGGGGAGAAGCTGGCGCGCCTGGTGCCCGCGCTGGGCGAACGACTCCCGGGGCTGCCCGACACGGCCCCCGGAGATCCACAGATCGATCGCTACCTCGCGTTCGAGTCGGTCGCGCGGCTGCTGAGTGGGCTGTCGAGGCGCTCCGCGCTCCTGCTGGTCATCGACGACCTGCACTTGGCCGACCGGCCGACGCTGCTCCTGCTCAGGCATCTGCTCCGCTCCTCGAAGAGGTCGTCGCTCCTCGTGCTCGGCACCTATCGCGAGTCCGCGGTGGGAGCCTCGCATCAGCTCAGCGAGACAACGGTCGAGTTGCATCGCGAGGGGCTCCTCGAGCGAATCCGGCTCGACGGCCTCGAGGAGAGGGAGCTGGCGGGACTGATCGCCGCATGGGGCGGCGCCGACGCACCACCCGGCCTGACGCGCGCGATCCACGACCAGACGGAGGGCAACCTCTTCTTCGTCGGTGAGTTCCTGCGCCATCTGACTGACACCGGCGCCCTCTCGCGCGAGCACGGCCGGCTCACGCTCACCCGTCCGCTCGACGTGGTGGGCGTGCCCGAGAGCGTGAAGGAGGCCATCGGCTGGCATCTGAGCCGGCTGGACGATCACGTGCTCGACATGCTGCGGCTGGCCTCCGTCCTGGGACGCCGCTTCAGCCTCGACGTACTCGCGGCCCTCGCCGACAGCGAGGGCGGCGAGCTCGAGCGGGCGATCGAGACGGCGGCGGCGGAAGGCGTGGTCGAGGAGGAGCCCGGAGCCATCGGCCAGTACGCGTTCGCCCACGCCCTGATCCGCGACACCCTCTACTCCGCCATCGGATCCCCGCGCCGGGCGCGCCTGCACCGCCGCGTGGGCGAGATCATCGAGCAGCTCCCCACGGCCGACCCCGGGACGCGCCTCGCCGAGCTGGCGTATCACTTCTCGCGGGCCGCGCCCATCGGCGCAGCCGAGCAGGCCGTCGCGCACTGCAGGCGTGCCGGCGACCATGCGATGACGCTGTTCGCCTACGAGGAGGCGGCACAGCACTACCGGCGGGCGCTGCAGGCGCTCGAACTGGTCGAGATCGGCGACGAGGACGAGCGACGCGAGCTTCTGCTCGGGCTCGGCGAGGCGCAGGACCGCCGCACTCAGAGCAGCGAGCTGGGCTCCACGGCCACCATCCGCTGAGCACCGCCAGCCGAAGACCCGCGCCCCTCCTCCCAGGGGACGCGGGCCTTCGTCGAGCGCCGGCCGGTTACCCGGTCACGCAGGGCTGGTTGAACGTCACGAACGTGTTGCCCGACCACACGTTGGCGTCGCAGGGCGGCGTCGTGTTGCTGTCGAACAGATCGAAGGCCGGCTGGGCCGGATTGGGGGCCGCGTTGTTGCCCGCGGTCCGGTTGGTCAGGATCTGATTCGACTGGGAGTCGACGCGGATCCCGTTGGCCGCATTGTCCTTCGAGCTGTTGCCCTGCACGATCGTGCGATCCGCGGTCAGGAAGACGCGGATGCCGTCGCCCTTGCGGTGGGTCTTGTTGTGGAAGCCGTTGCCCGTGACCGTGTTGCTGTTGACGCTGTTGTCGGTCGAGCGCGCGAAGACGGCGATGCCGTCGAGCCCGCTGCCCGTCACGGTGTTCTTCGTCACGATGCTGCCCGAGGTCCCCGGCTCCAGCCGGATTCCGTCGTCCTGGTTGTTGGTCGGATCGCGCTCGACGTTGTTGTCGCGCACCGTGTTGCCCATGAGCTTGTTAGCGGTGGAGGCGCCGAACACCCCGATGCCGTCGAAGGGCCCGTTGTGGATGACGGCGTTGTTCACGATCTGGTTGGAGGAGGAGTCGAGGATCGCGATGCCGTCCCCCCAGTCACCCAGGCCGGTCCCGATGTTGTCTCTGGCAGTCACCCCCGAGACCTTGTTCTTGGTGGAGCTGCCCTCGAGGACGACCCCGGCGTCGAAGGTGGTGACAGTGCCGTTCTTCACGAGCACCCCGCGACGACCGGTCAGGCGGATCCCCACGTTCCCGTCACCGGGCAGCGGCAGCCCCGAGACGGTCTTTGCGTTCAGGTCGAGCGTGATGTTGTCGGCTCCGATGATGAGCCCGTCGCTCAGGCAGGGGCCGACGTTGCTGTCGAGCACCGTGTTCGTTGTGATCACCGAGCCGCAGCCCACATGGGCAGCGGAGGCGACAGCCGGCGTCACGGCGCCGACGGCGAGGGCCAGAGCGGCAATCGTGAGCAGATTGCGCGTGTTGCGAGTCATGCGACCTCCGATGAGTGGACTGGTTCAAGCCGGGGGGCGGCACCGGTTCTGCTCGGACCCTCTGACGGGGAGGTTGCACGGCGGTTGCAGCGGGGTTGCAACGGAGGCGACGGCCAAGGGGATTTCTCGCCGCGAGATCTTCGGGCGCTTCGCTTGACAAACAACTAACAAAGCATATAGTTGTCTGGTCCGGGCCCGGGGCCCGTGGAACGACGCACGTTCGATTCAAGAGGAGGACGTCAATTGATCTTTCGCCAGCTCATCCACGATGACCTCGGTTGCGCCTCCTATCTCGTCGGAGACGAGCACGCGGGCGTTGCCGCGGTCGTCGATCCCCGATTCGAGATCGACGAGTACCTCGAGCTGGCCCGGTATCTCGGGGTGAGCATCGAGCACATCCTCGAGACCCACAATCACGCCGACCATGTCTCCGGTCACGGCCGGCTGGCGGCGGCGACCGGCGCCACGATCCACATCCATCGCGACGCGCAGCCCGGATACGCCCACGAGGCGTTCGACGATGGTTGGGTCTTGCAGCTCGGCACGTTGCGGGTGCGTGCGCTGCACACCCCGGGCCACCGGCCCGAGCACACCGCGTTCGCGCTCGTGGACACCGGGCGCGGAGAGGAGCCGTGGGCCGTCCTGACCGGCGACAGCCTGTTCGTGGGGGACGTCGCGCGCCCGGATCTGGCCATCGACGAGTCCGACGGCGCGCGCGGCATCTTCCGGTCGCTGGCGGAGAAGCTGCTCGTGCTGCCCGACGACTGCGAGGTCTGGCCGGCGCATCTCGGCGGGTCGATGTGCGGCGGGCCTGGCATGGACATGAAGATCTGCTCGACGATCGGCTTCGAGCGCGCACACAACCCGGCGCTGCGGATCGCCGACGAGAACGAGTTCGTCGAGGAGGCGCTCGCCGGCCTCGGGCCGCAGCCCCCGAACTTCCAGGCGATCGTCGAGCTCAACCGCGGCCCGCTGCTGACCGAGGGCGTGGAGGTGCTCCCCCTCTCTCCGCGACAGGTCCAGCAGCGACGCGCCGACGGCGCGCTGATCGTCGACGTGCGCACCGACCCGCAGTTCGACGACGCCCACGTTCCCGGCTCGATCTGCATCCCGATGCTGCGCGCGGGCTTCGGCTCCAAGCTCGCCTGGCTGGCCGATCGCGAGCGCGACATCGTGCTCGTCGGTCGCGACGACGCCGATGGGCGTCATGCCGCACGCCTGGCCGTCGCCGTGGGCCTGCGGCGCCTGGCCGGCTTCCTGAGCGGCGGGATGACCAGCTGGCGCCAGGAGGGCTGCCCGATCGAGCGCATCGAGCGCGTCCCGCTGGAGGACCTGCCCGAGCGCCTGCAGCGCGAGCCCGCGATCCAGGTGCTCGACGTCCGCGAACGGGGCGAGTGGGACGCCGGCCACATCCCCTCCTCGACGCTCGCGACCTGGCACGACATCACCGCGCTGCCGCCGGAGCTGGACCCCCGACGGCCCGTCGCGGTGATCTGCGCCTCCGGGCAGCGCGCGGCGACGGGCGCCAGCCTCGTCGAACGTCACGGCGCCCGCGAGGTCCTGCACGTCGTCGACGGGGGCGTGCCGAAGTGGGGACGCCTCGGCCACCCGCTCGCGCAGGACGGCGGGCGTGCCGACGGCTGAGACCCCGCCTCCCGACGCCGCCGCGATCCTGCGTGCGCGGCTCATCGGGCACCTGCAGAGCACGCACGCGCTCAAGGCCGGCGCCCTGCGGATGTTCGATCCGATGCTCGCTGCCGTGGCGGCCCAGCGCGACGACGGCGCGCTTGCGGAGGTGAACGACCTGCTGACGCGCATGCTGGATGCCTTCGGGCGTCACCGCGAGG
>JACCQW010000164.1 GCA_013813955.1 Solirubrobacterales bacterium | reverse complement strand
ATCCCATACGAGCTGCGTGGCGCGTGGACGCTCATCCGTCGCCCCGACCGGCCCGGGCTCGTCGACGCGATCCGGTCGACGCCGACGCTGGACCTCGTCCGTTACGACTCGGACAAGTCCTACGCGGGCCAGTCCTGGGCGTTCGAGCTGATCTGGGCGGCGTTGCGGCCAGGCGGCGTGCTGGTGGCCGACGACATCGGCTACCAGGCCGCCTTCAGGGACTTCGCGAGCAGGCTCCATCTCGATCCGCTGTTGGTGTGCGGCGACGGCAAGCTCATCGGCCTCGCCCGGCGCCCGCCGTGAGCGGAGCCATCCGGGTCCTGGTCATGGTCGACGACCTCCAGGTGGGGGGAACGCGCGAGGTGGCCCTGCACCAGGCCGGCAGTCTCGACCCCGACCGCTTCGAGGTGGGGTTCCTGACGATGGCGGGCGACGCCGAGAGCGCGCACGCCCGCCTCCCGGCGCACGTCCGCGTTCTCAGCGCCACCTACCGGCCGGACTATCGCTACCGGGCGCGGGACTACGTGTCCGACAGTGTGCTCGCCCGCGAGGCGCGCCGTAGCGGCGCCGAGGTCATCGCGGCGATCGCCGGGTTCTCCCCGGACATCGTCCACCTCCACACCAACCCCCGCAACCTCGCGCTGGCCAAGCTTGCGCACAAGCGCACGCCGTTCGTCTGCATGCTCACCGATCACTTGGTGCGCTGGTTGCCGGATCAGTACAGCCGCGCGCCCGGTCTCGCGCTGCGGTTCGCCTACCGACGGCTGTATCGCGGCATCCACGTGGTCTCGGTCGGCCCGGCCGTCGCCCGGGCCAATGCGTCCGCCGGCTTCCTGGATCCCAGGCTCGAGCACCTCACCCTTCCCAACCAGGTCGACCTCGCGAGGTTCCCTGCCCGCCCGCCGACGTCGCGCCACGGCTCGGCCAGGATCGTCAACGTCGCCCGGCTGCACCCGGTCAAGGGGCAGGCGGCCCTGATCCGCGCGTTCTCCGAGATCTCCTCCGCCGACCCCGTCCGCCTGACGCTCGTGGGTCCGGACTCGATGGACGGCGAGCTCCAGCGGCTGGCGCGACAGATCGTTGCGCCGCCGCTCGAGGTCGAGTTCCTCGGCACCAGGGACGACGTCCCAGAGCTGCTCGCCGGCGCGACCGTGGGTGTGCTGCCATCGCTCCGCGAGGGCATGCCGCTGGCGCTGTTGGAGATGATGGCGGCGAGTCTGCCGGTGATCGTGTCCGACATCCCCGAGCTCGAAGCACTGATCACCGACGGGGAGGATGGGCTCGTCGTCCCGACCGGCGACGAACGCCGGCTGACCCAGGCGCTCGAGCGGCTGCTCGCCGACCCGGAGCTGTGTGACCGTCTCGGCCGTGCCGCCCGATCGACCGCGGAGCAGGCCATGGCGGATCCCGTGGCCGAGCTGGAGCACTTCTACGAGACCGCGCTCGGCCGAGACGCGGACGGATGAGCGACCCTTCGCACATGGACGCGCTCCGCGTGATCAGCCCGCTGACGGGACGTGCCAACGTCGAGACGATCCGACGCATCCCGGTGTCGCGACTGCAGCGCTTCTATCGCGACCATCTCGGGGTCGACATCGATCGCTTCGTGGGCGACCTGGACGCCGTCGAGGTCTGTCGATGCCTGGATACGGGGTTCGAGTTCTACTGGCCCCTCACCACGGCAGGAGATGCCTCCTTCTACGACGACATCTCCAAGCACCCCTGGTACTACGACCCCGACCGCTGGGAGCACAGGGAGGCCGCGGGCTGGCTCGAAGAGGCGCGGACCGTCGTGGACGTCGGCTGCGGGGACGGCGCGTTCCTCGAGCTCGTCGGCAAGCGCTCCGCCGCAATCGAGCGACTGGGTCTCGAGCTGAGTCCTGACGCTGCGCGGGTCGCGCGCGAAGGCGGAGCGGACGTCGTCAATCAGTCCCTGGAAGTCTTCGCCCGCGACAACGGGGGGCGGGCGGATGTCGTGACGGCGTTCGAGGTCCTCGAGCACGTAGTCGACCCGCTGCGCTTCATCATCGATCTCGTGTCCGTCGCGAAGCCGGGTGGCCTGGTCATCATCGGGGTGCCCGACAACGACGGCTTCACCGCGGAGACCGAGGAGATCCTGGGAGGGGCGCTGAACATGCCCCCGCATCACATCGGGCGCTGGCGGCGATCCTCACTGGAGAGCATCGTGGACATCGCTCCGGTCACGCTGGTGCGCGTCGCCCACGAGCCGCTCGAGAAGCCCGCGAGGGACCGCCTCGCCTACGCACGCGTCGCGAGGGTCCTCGGCAACGGCCGCCTCGCCGGGCTGGCCTGGCGGGCACGCCTGCATCGCCTGTACTCACGGGTCGGTGCCGCCGCTCTAGTCCGAGTCGGGGGGCCGACCATCCTGGTGGCGTTCCGGCGCCTTTCGGACGTGCCTCAGGAACGCAGGAACGGGTAGTCGGTCCAGGATCACGGCGGTGATCATGGGAAGGTCGCGCCTGATCGAGGGCAGGGCCATGGGCACATAGATACCCGTGAAGACGGTGCCACCGAGGAAGAGCGTGAGCAGATCCGATCCCGTGCTGCTGACCGCGACGATCACGCCTCCGGCTGCGATGCCGGCCGCCGCGGCTGCAACCAGCGGTCCGCGGGAGGCCGCAAACAAGCTCGTCCACGAGACCGCGAGACCATGTGACAGCCGGCGCGAGGACAGCGTCAGCGAGATCAGCTGGGACGCCGCTATGCCTGTCGCCACCCCCGCCAGACCATGAGCTTCTCCGAGCGTGAGGACCAGGGCGGCCGCGGTGACGAGCTGGATCACGAGCACACGCGTGACGAAGGCGATCTCCCCGCGTGCCACCAGTCCACTCTCCATCACCTGCGAAAGCGCCCTGAGCAGCCCGAACGCGAGCAGGATCTGGAACGCGTGCACGCCGCTCAGCCAGCGATCGCCCAGGACCACCGAGACGAACGGGTCCGCGACCATCACGAGGAAGAGCGTGCCGGGGAGCACGATGGCCGCTGTGCCCCCCGTCGACTCGCGAATGCCGCGGACGAGCCGCTCCCGGTCGTCCTGCACTCGGCTGAAGACGGGAAGTGTCACCTCGGACATGACGCGGGCGAACTCCTGGGTGAGGATGTTGGCCACCCGGTAGACCACCGAGTAGACGCCGAGGGCCACGTCTCCGAGCGCCTTTCCGACGTACGCGTCGTCGCCGTACTCGACCACGAGGAACAGCCAGCTCTGCAGCCCGCCCTGGACGGCGAACTCACGGAGATCCAGAAGTGGTCGCCAGTTCAGCGTGAAGCGAGGGCGATGCGGGTGGATCACGAACGAGCCCAGCGTGAGCGCCGCGTTGCGCGCGAGCATCCCGTAGACGAGGGCGATCGGATCGTGTAGCGCGATCGCCAGGGGGATCGCCACGAGGGTGTCGAGCAGTCCCGACACTGCGAACACGCGAAACCTTGCCTTCAGGCGGAGCTCGCGCTGGAGCAGGTGAATGCTGAGGCTGGCGAAGCCCGCGATCGCCACCGCCAGCGCGACCCAGCCGATCAACCGGCCGGCGTCCGGGGCGTTGAAGAAGTCGGCGACGAGGTGCCGTGACAGGAACAGCAGGGCCGCGAGGATCAGTCCCCGAACCACGAAGACGCTCCAGACTGCGCTCAGGTACGGGGAGACGTCGCCCTTTCGCTGGACGATGGCGATCGCCAGGCCGGAGCGTGAGAGCCGCTCGAGCGTGGCCAGGGCCAACAGCGCCACCGCAAACGCGCCGAAGTCCTCGGGGGCCAGGACACGTGCGAGGACGACGATGCGAACTATTCCCAGGACGCGCTCGAACATCTTCGCGGCCGCGATCCAGCCGAAGGCGGAGGCGGCGTCGTGGCGGAGGCGGCGTTCGGTCACGGTGAACCGACGGTTAGGACCGCGGCAAGGCGCAATCCAAGCATCTCTGCATCAAGCGAGCTGTACGCGTCGATACCGCACACCGGCCCTCGTCAGCGCAGACGCGCGCTTCGGGAACGAAGGCCGACCCGACGCCTGGCAGGACGGGCGAGCGCTAGATACCGCTCCACCCGTTCGTCCGTGATCTGGAAGCGGTTGAGAACCTCCTCGTGCAGCTCGCGCCCGAGGTCGATGAGGGCGTCGGGGGAGTCATAGACCGCTCGCAAGATCCCCGCGATCTCAGATCCATCGGTCGCGCGGGGCACGAGGTAGCCCGTCCGCCCGTGCTCGACGTAGTCACTGAAGTCGCCGACCCCGTCACAGACGACCGCCGTCCTGCCCAGCAGCGCGACCTCTTTGACCACGTTGCTGCTCGCCTCGGTCAGCGAGGGATGCACCAGGAGATCGGCCGCGGCCAAGTAATCGAGAAAATCGCGCCGAAACCCGAGGAACGTAAGTCGGTCGCTGATCTCCTGGGCCTGCGCGAACCGTTCAAGCTCCGCACGTTCCGGTCCATCATCGAGTACCAGGACGCGGATGTCGTAACCCTCCCGGATGAGGTCCGCAAAGACCTGGAAGGCCAGGCGATGGCGCTTGTAGGGGATGTGCCGGGAGCTCATCACAAGCAGCAGACGGGCCGGGTGGTCTGCGCGAATCTGCGCAACCGCATCCGCATCAGGCTGCCCGTACTGTGTGAAGTCGTAGATGTAGGGAACGATCTGAACTCGACGGGCATCGGCGTTCTCCACCCTCAGCATGCCCATGAGCACGCCTTTTGAGGGAACTACGATGGTCCGGCCTAGGCGGTTGATGACATGGTCGAACAACCCCTCGGTTCTACTGCGGGGCAATCGGACCTCGTCGCCGGGAAACGCGAACTTGAAGTGATGGCGGAAGAGCACGAACCGCGCCCGCGTGAAGAACTGTGCGAAGGCGGCTATGAAATTCGCATGCTGGAGGTTCGAGAAGACCACGGCCACATCGTGACGGCGACAGAAGCTCGCTAAGTGGTGAATCTGCCTGAGGTAGTAGAACAACGAGCGTGCCGTAGGGGGGGCATGGACGTATACCTCGATCCCTTCGCCAGCAAGATGATCGTGCAGCGGACCGCGCTCACACGTGGTCAAGAGCGCGACACGTTTACCTCGCTGATGTAGTGCAAGGATCACGGTCTCGAGCTGAATCGTTCTCGCTTTCGACGGATAGAAGATGAGGAAATCGATCACTGGCTCATCCTGTTCCGCGGATCGAGCTCGAGTCCGGCCGATCCCGAAGTCCGGCTCGGCCGCGTCACCGCTCCACCGAGCGCAGGAGCCTCGCCAGCTCCGGCGCCCAGCGCTGGTAGGAGTAGTGCTCGCGCACGAACGTACGGGCGAATCCGCCGCGTTCGCGCCGCGCGACCGAGTCGCGTGCCAGATCGGTCAGCGCGCGCTCCCATTCCGCGGGCGTCGTCGCTGGGATGCCGCGCCCGTCACCCATCAGCTCGCGCGTGACCCCCACCGGGCTGGCCACGGCGGGAACCCCGGCCGAGAAGTACTGCAGGACCTTGTAGCCGCACTTGCCCCGCGCCCAGTCGGTGTCGGGCAGCGGCATGATCCCGACGTCGAAGCCCGCGAGGTCCCCGGCCTGGCGCTCCAGCGACCAGGGACGGCACTCCAGCCAGGGCGCGCGCAGCGGCAGGTCCGCCCCCACCGCGACCAGGCGCACGCCCGCGCCGCGCTCGTGCATGCGCGCGATGACGGGCAGCACGCTCTCGAGGTACGGGCTCGTCGACGACGAGCCGATCCACCCGATCGTCAACACATCGGCGTCGGCGTGCGCCCGCGCCGGCTGTCGCTCGGGATCCACGCAAGAGGGGACGACCTCCACCCGCCGAGCGTGCTCCCGGGCGCGAGAGGCGAGGTACGCGTTGCCGGCGATGACCAGTCGCGCGCGGCGCATCGCGGCCACGCACCGGCGCGCCTCCTGCTTGGCCCAGGCGAAACGGCGGTTGACCGCCGCCGCCGAACCGAGGAAGAGCGCGTCGTCGAGGTCGTAGACGC
>JACCQW010000149.1 GCA_013813955.1 Solirubrobacterales bacterium | reverse complement strand
GCTTGGCGGCACCCCAGCCCTGCGTCGTGGCCACCGCGAGCAGCACCAGGTCGGCGAGCGCGAGCACCGGCAGCAGCGGCCAGAGCAGGCGCGCGGGGTAGGTGCGCAGCAGCATCAGCCAGCGATTGCGCTCCAGCAGCCGGCGCTTGGCCGTGCCGCGCTCGAAGACGTAGGCGTGCTCGAATACGGCCGCGGGCTCGATCCCCACCCGGCCGCCGGCCAGGCGCGCGCGCATCGACAGGTCGACGTCCTCGCAGTACATGAAGAACGCCTCCGGGAAGCCGCCCAGACGCTGCCAGTCGGCGCGAGCGACGGCCAGGCACGCCCCCGACGCGAAGCCGACCTCCCGCGGCGCGTCGTCGGCGACCACGGGCTCGTCGCAGCGGCCCGACCATGCGAAGCCGAGCGGGTGCAGCTCGCCGCCGGCGGTGTTGACCACCGCTCCCCCGGGATAGGTCACGAGCGCCTGCCAGACCGTCCAGCGGCCCGCGCCCGCCCGCAGCGCCTCCAGCGCTCCGGGTGCGGGCTCGGCGTCGGGGTTGAGGAAGAGCAGCAGCTCACCGCGGGCCTGCGCCGCGGCGCGGTTGGCCCCGGCCGCGAAACCGAGGTTGACCGCGGCGCGGTCGATGCGTGCGGCGGGGGCGGCCCGCGCCGCGACACCGGCGCTGTCATCACGGGAGGCGTTGTCGACGACGACCACCTCGTCGCCGGCGCGCAGCTGGGCGCTGAGCGCGACGAGCGTCGAGGTGATGACCGCCGCGCTGTCGTAGGTGACGAGGAGGACGGACAGCGTTTGATCCGGGGAGCCCGAGGCGGCCACGGTCGCTCAGCGCAGCGGGATGATGAGCGGCGTCGGCACGGATGCATCGTAGGACAGCCATGCGGCCGCGACCCGCGGCGCGTACGCTGGCCCGATGCCATTGCGACAGGGCGGGTCCTGACGTGCGGGTCACGGTTCTCAAGGGCGAGCGCCTCGGCGGGCTGCGGGCCGTCGACGTCGGGGAGAGCGACTGGGAGCACCTCGACGCCTGCCCGATCTGTCACACGGCCGCCGCGCTGACCGACATCGGCACCGCGCACGGCCGCCGCGCTGCCGGCGTGCTCGCCGCCTGCAGCGACTGCGCCCACGTCTTCCTACGGCGCCGTCCTCGTGCGTCGTGGTTCGACGCGTTCTACGCGAGCGACTGGGACTCGCGCAACCAGGAGGGAGCCAGGTCGGGGGGCCTGAGCAAGGCGCCCGATCCGCGCGTCCTTGACTTCTGCGCCGCCCACCTGCCCGAGGCCGCGCGCGTCCTCGACGTCGGGGCGGGCTTCGGCTCGCAGCTCGTGCCGTTTCGCGACGGCGGCCACGAGGTGGCGGGCGTCGAGCGCTCGTCGCACCGCGCGCACCACCTGCGCGAGACACTGCGCATCCCGTGCGATCACGGGCCGATCGAAGCCGTGACCGCCGCGCGGCCCTTCGACCTCGTCTTCGCCCACCACGTGCTCGAGCACGTCTCCGACCCGGCCGCGACGGTCGCTCATCTGCACGGCCTGCTCGACGACCGGGGGCTCGTGTACATCGCCGTACCGTCGCTGTGGCGCGAGCTGGCACCCCAGTCGCTGCACTTCGCGCCGCACCTCTCGCAGTACACCCTGCGCTCGCTGACGCGCCTACTGTGCCGCAGCGGGTTCGAGATCGTCGCCGCCGAGGAGGGCCGGGACCTCCAGGTCCTCGCGCGCCGCAGCGCCACGCCCGGCGAGGCCAGCTCCTTTGCCGAGAGCGGTCCGCACGGCGAGCCGTTCGACGCAAGCGTCCGCGCGTGGGTGATCGAGGGCTTCGGAGGCCTGCGGCCGGGCACCCGCACGCTCGTCTGGACCAAGGCGAACGCCGGCGAGGCGCTCTATGAGCAGCGCGTTGTGCGCGGGCGGCGCTCGGTCGAGGCGATCCTCGCCGGCTCGCGCGGCCTCCGGCGCATCCCGGTCAAGCGCATACGAAAGCGCGCGCGATCCGCGCTGCCGGCGTGGACCCAGACCAAGAGCCTCCGGCTCCTCCCGGTGCGCGTCGAGGATCCGGATGCCTTCCCCCTCGAGGTCCACCACCCGCGCCGCGAGGCGCCGATCTGGGTGAAGTGACCACAGGCACCACCGGAGGCATGGGCTATGTTGGCGCCCGATGACCAGCACCGAAGGGACGATGGGTCGCGTGGTGCCTGCGGCCGAGCTCGTGTGCCACTGCCGTCGTGTGACCTACTCCGAGGTCGCCGACGCCCTGGAGAGCGGCGGCGCGCGCACGCTGGCCGACATCCAACGCCAGACCACCGCGTGCACCCGCTGCTTCGGATGTCGCTTCGAGCTCGAGCGCCTGCGGCGCGAGCACCTCGGCGCCGCCTACGAGGCCACCGACATCGTCTCGCTGCCGCCGGCCCAGGCGCCGGCGGGCACCAAAGCGCGTCAGCGTTCCCGGCTCGGCCACCTGAGCCCGAAGGTCCCGGCCAAGTACGTCCTCGAGACCCCGGTGGCGCGCATGTACATGCCGGTGCTGCAGGGCTTCGCGGGATCGGAGGTCTCCAGCCGGGCCGTCTTCTTCAACTGGCCTGACATGAAGACGCCGGCCGATGCGCCCCCGGTGCCGATGCGCGTCGACCTGCTGGGCCTGGACGGCCGCCGCCTGGCGGTGTGGCAGGGCGAGGTGGCCACACGCTGCTCGGCCATCATCGAGGTCGCCGACCTGGCCGCCGAGCAGGGGCTGCCGGGCGGCGTCGGCGTGCTGAAGGCGGTCATCGACAGGGAGCGCGTCGGCTCGCTGCGGCCGTACTTCCACTTCGAGACGCCGACGGCCATCAGCTCCACCCACGAGAAGAAGGCCCCCCGTAAGCAGAGCACCACGCGCGGCTACTACTGGGTGTTCCAGATCGCCGCCTCGCCGGTGGGCGAGGAGGCGTACTTCTTCTGCACGAACGCGCAGACGATCCCGCTGGACGACCACGCCCTCGTCTGGCAGGGCGACGACGGCACGCGCCGGCGCATCGCGCTGCCGCACCTCGACCTCGACCAGTCGGCGTGCATCGCGCTGCACGAGCACGTCCCCGCGATCCTCGCCGGCAGCGTGTCAGGCACGGTGCGCCTGGACCCTCCAGCGCACGTCGCGGGCTGGCAGGTGCGCTACGACCGCAGGGGCGACCGGTGGCGCGTTCAGCATCTCTAGACAGCTACTGGCTGCCCACCTACGGCTGGTGGCCTCCGAGCGACGAGTACGCGCTGAGCGCGTTCCTGGTCCCCTACCACGCGGCGGTGGATGAGCGGGCACGCTTCTCGTTCACCCTGCGCGGCTATGACGGGTCGGACCAGCCGCTCTGGGAGCACGACATCGGCGAGGTCGGCTTCGGCGACCAGCGCGTCGTGACCCTGGAAGACGTGGGCATCGCGGCCGCGCCCGAGCCTCACGGCGGGGTGCTCGAGATCCACAGCGTCAGGTTGGACCAGCCTCCCCCGAAGGGCACAGGCTGGATCGGGATGCTGCTCGACGTGCGCGGGCGCGCCGGCGGCGGGTACCTGATCCCGACCGTTCCCATCCGCGGCGCGGCCAAGGTGCTCGTCCAGGACGACACGCAGGTCGTGCCGGGGGTGGTCGTCACCGCCGACACCGACACCGAGCTGCTCATCCTCAACCCGATCGGCGAGCGCACGGAGGTCGAGCTCACCCTCGCCGCGCCTGATGGCGTGTCCACCGACGGCGCCGCCGTCGTCGTCGAGCCGTGGTCGGCGTGGTCGGGAAGCCTGCGCAGCGCCGTCCCCCGGGCACGCAAGCTGCTCGAGCCCAGCAACGGGATCGGGAGCCTCGTGCTGACGTCCGGCCACCGCATGCTGCCCTTCTTCGGCTTCCGGCGCGACGGGCACGCGATCGTCTCCCTGGACCACGCCGCCCCGATCTTCGGCGAGGTAAAGGTCAAGCGCCGGGTCGCGCCGCCGGGCGGATAGGCTCCGAGCGCCATGGCAGAGCACACAGAAGGCGTCAAGACCGCGGGGAGCGGAGACGCGGAGACGCTGCGCGAGGTCTACGACCGGTCCTCCGAGCGATACGACCTCAAGCGCCTCAACGACCCCTACAAGCGCGCGTTCGACGCGCGCGAGCGCCGGCTGCTGCGCCACCACCTGCAGGAAACCGGTCGGGCGCTCGAGGTCGGCGCCGGGACCGGGCGGCTCACCGACGAGCTGCTCGGCGTCGCCGACGAGGTGCTGGCCGTGGACCTCTCACCGGGCATGCTCGGCCAGCTGCGCGACAAGCACCCCGACGAGCCCCGCCTGCGCACGCAGATAGGCGATGTGTTCTCGCTGCACGAGGTCCCAGGCTACGGCACCTTCGACGCGGTGCTGTCGATGCGCATGGTCCCTCACCTCGAGCGCATCGAGGACGCTCTGGAGCAGCTCGCGGGTGCCGTGCGCCCGGGCGGGCGCCTGATGTTCGACTTCTGGAACCCGCGGTCCTACACCTACCGCAAGAAGCGCAAGGCCAAGGCCTTCATCCGCTACGTCGACGCGCGCGAGGCCAAGGCCCTGGTGGCGGGCGCGGGGCTCGAGCTCGAGCGCCTGACCGGCGCCGGTTTCAAGAGCCCGTGGCTGCGCGACCTCGAGTTCCTGGGATCGACGCCGCTGTGGCGCTATGGCTGGTCGCTGGTCGCGCTCTGCCGGCGCCCGGGAGCGCCGCACTGAGCGAGGCGCTCACCGCCCGGGCGCTCGAGCAGATCGTCGCCCGCGCGCAGTCGGCGCCACGCCTGAGCCACTCGCGCAAGGGCGAGCGGGCGGCGCGGGAGGGGGCGCCCGCGCTGGTCGAGCACGCCGGCCGCGCGTACAAGGTGCGCGCCTACCCCGACGAAGGCCAGGCCGTGGCGCGGGTCGCCCTGCTGGACCTGGCCGGGGACGCCTTCCCCCCGTGCCACGGACGCTCCGGCCGCCACCTCGTCTTCACCTACCTGGAGGCGGGCGCGGCACCGTGCGACTTCGACGCGCTGGGCGCCTTCTGCGCGCGGCTGGCCGCGGCGGCGGTGCTCGAGCCGGTGTCGGACTTCGAGGGCTGGTGCGATCGGCTGGTGGCAGCCGGCATGTTCCGGGCGGCCACCGGCCGGCGAGCGCGGCGGGCGCATGCCCGGGCGCCCCGTGCCGAATGGGGGCTCGAGTACCTCGACGTCGACCCTGTCAACTTCGTCTGCCGCGATGGCGCGGCCTGCTGCATCGACGAGAAGCACCTCGCCGTCGCTCCTCGCGGCGCCGGCACGCTGCTGCCCGAGCGCAAGTTCCCCGACCAGGCCGAGGCCTTTCGCGCCGCCTACGAGCGCTCCGGCTGGTCGCCGCCGCTGGACGACCGTGGGTACCGGCGCTTCGTCACGGCCTATCACCTCGCCTATCTGCTCGCCGAGAAGTCGGCGCGCTCGCCGCTCGCGAGCGCTCGCCGCTCGCCGCAGCTGCACGCGCAGAGACGCGACTTCCTCCGGGCGATCGGCGCGCCCCCGTGGGCGCGTGCGCGCGAGGAGATCCCCTGGCTGGTCGCCTTTCGCTGGGCGCGCGCCCGCAAGGAGCTGCGGCGCCGCACGAAGCGCATGCGCCGCGCGCTGCGCGCTCGCCGGTAGCTCACGTCGTTGCGACGCGAGCGCGGGCGGGCGTCGCCGTACCCGCCAGCTCGAGCAGCAGCTCGCCGACGCGCGCGCCGGCGTGGCCGTCCGCCGGGCCGCACTCCAGCGCGGCCACCGCATCGCGCGCCTGCGCATCGAGGGCCGGGTCCTCGAGGTAGGCCCGCACGTGCTCGAGCAGGAGGGCCGCGCTGCCGGCCACGCGCGCCGCGCCGCGGTCGACGATCGAGCGCACGTGGGTGAACTGCGCGAACGGGCGGTGGACCCCGCCGCCGATCGCGGGGTCCACGAGGACGACCGGCGTGCCCGCCAGAAAGGCCTCCAGCGTGGTGGTGGAGAAGACGTTGACGACCACGCCGGCGTGCGCAACCAGGGAGCCGAGCAGGAGGCCGTCCTCGCCCGACATGTCGCAGCGCAGGACGTCGGAGCGCACGTCGGGCAGGTTGAGGCGCACGTGCTCGTGCTCGCGCTCGAGGCCCCGCCAGTCCTCGACGGGCGCGTGGCGGTCGCCGCGGAAGGCGATCGGATGCGGGCGCACGACGAGCTGGGCGCGAGGGCCGAGCTCGTCGCGCCCGATGGCCGCCGCCAGCGTCGCCGCGACCTGGACGTCGTCGACCGCGGTGCCCGGGGAGCTGGCGCAGAACAGGATCAGGCGGCGCTCGCGGTCGAGCTGCAGCCGGGCGCACAGCTCCTCCCAGCCCAGCAGGGCACCCGGCCGGCGATAGGCGTCGAAGTGCGGCACGCCGCCCACCACCACGCGGTCGCGCGGAAGCTCCTGGAAGCGTACGAGCTGGTCGGCCATGGTCTGCGACCACGCGATCGTGAGGTCGGGGGTGGCGGCGCGGTAGCCCTTGCTCGTCGGGTTGTCCCAGCTGAGCACGACACAGGCCGTGGCGACCCCGTGCGCCTGCGCCTCACGCAGCAGGACGGCGTCCTCGTGAAACCATCCGGCGCTCGCGGTCACCACCAGATCGGGGCGGTAGCGCGCGAACAGCTCACGGTGGGGGTGGACCGTGAACCGCCGCGCCTCCAGCCACACCGCCGCGCGCCGCAGCGTGCGCGAACGCCACAGGGCCTTGAGCGCCAGGCGCAGGACGAGCCGCACAGCCGGGTGCTGATCGCCCGCGATCCGCGTCTGAAAGCTCGCGTGCTTGTCGTGCAGCGTGCGCGCCCGGGCGGCGTCGCCGAGGGTGAACGTACGCAGGTGATAGAGCAGCGACCACAGCCGCGAGCGTTGTGTCATCGCGACGTCCGCGTGGAGCTGCTCGACGTGCACGTCGCGCGCCCCGAGCTCCTCGCGCAGGTAGGGCTCGTCGGCGTTGGGCACGAGGGCCACGACACGGGCGCCGCCCGCCAGCAGCGTGGTCAGGACGTCGGTGCGCAGCAGGAAGCGCGCGACGAAGCCCTGCGGCACCACGAGGAAGACGGTGATCAGGCGACCGCCCGCTCGCGCGCCACGGCATCCAGCGAGCGCGCGACCGTCAGCGCGTTGGCCTGCGAGGCGTCGACGCCGGCAGGCGCGCCGGCGTACGTGCTGCGCATCGCGGCGTGCAGGAAGCGCAGGATGCGCTCGCGATCGGGCGTGAAGCGCAGCACGTCGGGCACCGCGCGGCGCAGGTCGGCGAAGGAGTCGACGTCGCGCGTCACGCCGAAGCCGGCGTAGAACGGGCCGCCCAGGGTGAGCACCGGCTTGGCGTACAGCAGCGCCTCGAGCCCGACGGTGGAGGAGATGACCACCACCGCGCGGCTGCGGCGGATGAGCTCGTGCGAGCTGGTGTGGGGCTCGACGAGGCGGACGTTGGGCCGCCGAACGAGGCCGGCGAGCATCGCGTAGGGGTTGCGCCCGATCGATACCGGGTGCTCCTTGAGCACGAGGTCGACGCCCTGGGGCAGCGCGTCGGCGACCTGGCGGATCAGCGACGCCTGGTCGACGCAGTGCGGGATGACCTTCTTGACCTTGAAGTCGTCGGTCACGTGCAGGGGGAAGTACACGAACGGGCGCTCGGAGTCCAGCTGCCCGTAGAGCCGCCGGGCGGCGAGCGCCCGTGTGCGCTGGCTGGCGAAGTTGGTCACGAAGCGCGCGGGGCGCAGGTACTCGTTGTCGCGCTCCTCCCGCGCGGCCACGACCACGTGGCGGGCGAAGTCGCGCAGCTTGGCGGCGGTCACGGTCGCTCGGCGGTGCGGGAGCGTCGGCGTGTCGCGCCGCTGGTAGGCGGCGATGAACTCCTCGGCCTCGCGGCGCTCGCCGTCGTCGAGGGCGCGCACCTCCTCGGGGGCGACGATCGGCGCGCTCACCGTGTTGACGAAGATCCGCAGCGGGTGCGGGAAGATCGTGTAGAACAGCAGCACGGAGTCGCTGCGCCCTGTGCTGCTGACGAGCTGAGCCACCGTCCTGATCGTCTCGCTGCCGACCTCGGGCACGAGCACGTCGGGGTCGACGTCGGCGAAGACCGCCTCGAGCGCCAGGACGTGACGGACCGTGCGCTGCACGCACCACGCCTCGTCACGGCCGGCGCAGGCCGGGTCGGCGAGGTAGATGTCACGCAGCGAGGGCACGTCATAGGTGCTCTCGATGCGGGCGATCTCCGCCTCGAGCGAGAACGGCCCGACGTCGGCCAGCAGCTCGGGCAGGCAGCGCGCATCCAGTCCCTGGGCACGCATCGCGGCCGTGGCGCGGCGCGAGACGGTGACGTGGCAGATGTCGTGGCCGTGATCGTCGCGCAGGCTCAGCGAGACCCGCGCGTAGAAGTCCGACTCGACGAACTGGATGGTCGTGAACAGGAACCGCATGGAGGCCGGACAGGGTAGTAGCCTCGACCGCGTGCTCAGGGTGGGCTATGAGCTCACCGGGCTCGAACTCGACGCCGCCGGCACGGCCCGGGCCGTCACCGCGCTGCGCGCCGCGCTGGAGCGCCGCGGCGACGTGGAGTTGTTGCCGCTCGCCCAGCCGCGGGGCCGCCT
>JACCQW010000239.1 GCA_013813955.1 Solirubrobacterales bacterium | reverse complement strand
GCCGGTGAAGGTCTCGGTCGGTCCGTTGCCCGGCTCCTGGGCGATCGCGTGGGCGGGCACCAGCGCGAGCGCGGCCGCCGCGATCGAGATCCCGAGCATTCTCGTCAGCTGCTTTGGCATCTGCTCCTCCTTGTCAGGGCACCGGGCGCCGAGGCGCCGCCCGCTTGGGGCCGTCTATCCAAGAACGGCGACGCTCAAACCCACTTCACAAGACGCCTTGGGCGCTTGCGGCCCCGAAGTGGTGGACGGCCTCCGGGCCGGTCCGCGCCCTCTAACGACGAACGCCCGCAGGCGCGGGCGTGTCAAGAAGGGTGAGCGAGGGGACTCGAACCCCCGACCGCCTGGACCACAACCAGGAGCTCTACCAGCTGAGCTACGCCCACCGCGAGGGGGTTGAATCTAGCAGCGGGTGGAGAGGATCGGGGCATGGCCTTCGCACTCGGCGACCCCGCCCCCGCCTTCTCGCTGCCCGACACCGAGGGTGTCGAGCACGCGCTGCCCGCCGACCCGGCCCCGCCGGCCACGGTCGTCGTGGTGACCTGCAACCACTGCCCCTACGTGATCGCGTGGAACCCGCGGCTGCGGGCCGTCGCCGAGGACTACGCCGAGCGCGACGTTCGCTTCCTGGCCATCAACGCCAACGACGCCACGAAGAAGCCGGCCGACTCGCTCGAGAACATGGTGCGCTTCGCGCGCGAGCAGGACTGGCCGATCCCCTACCTGCACGACGAGACCCAGGAGGTCGCCCGCGCGCTGGACGCGCAGGTGACCCCCCATGTCTTCGTCCTGGACTCCGAGCACCGCCTGCGCTACCGCGGCGCGCCCGATGCCGACCACGAGGACCCGTCACTCGACGCGCGGTGGCTGCGCGACGCGCTGGACGCCGTGCTCGGTGGCGATGCGCCCGCCGAGGCCGAGACCCCGCCCCGGGGTTGCTCGGTCAAGTGGCTCGACTGAGAGGCGTCAGGCGGGCCGATCGCCCGGCAGCTCGCCGTGGGCCTCGCGGAGGCGAACGAGGTCCAGCTCGTCGCTGCCGCGGCCCGTCGCGCGCTTCATCGCGGTCAGGTCGGCCAGCCCGCAGATCGGCGCGGCGACCCCGTCGATCTTCTTGAGGTCGGCCCGCGCCAGGACCTCGTCGAACGGCGCCGGAAGCAGCTGCTCGGAGAGCACGTCGACCAGACAATGCGGGGTGCGCAGCGCCAGCGCCCCGAGGGGCACCAGGTCCGCCCGTGGCAGCGGCGTGCCGTCTGGGTTGGTGGCCTGCCAGCGCTCGAGCAGCGCGGCGATCCTCGTGAGGTTGTCGCGATCCATGGCCACCGCCACGTCGACGTCCTTCGTCGCGCGCACGGCGCCGTGACGGATGACCGCGAGCCCGCCGACCACCACGTAGCGGATGCCCGCGTCGTTGAGATCGCGCAGGGCGGCGGCGAAGTCGTTCAACGCTGAAGCCAGAGGTCGATCGCGACCTTGCTCAGGGCGACCCCCTCGTCGAGCAGATCCTGCGGATCGCGCAGGGCGTCCTGGATGAGGACGTAGCTGCACCAGGCCTCGTTGGCCGCGCCCTGATCGCCCCGAGCCTGCGCAGCGTGCGCGGCGGCCGCCGCCTGCTCCAAGCGTCGATGCTGATCGACGGGCACGCAGCGATCGTACCGCCGGCGGGGCGCTCCCCCGCCTCACTCCAGGCGGAACCCGATCTTGACGGTGACCTGGAAGTGCGCGACGGCGCCGTCGGCGATGTGGCCACGCACCTCGCCGACCTCGAACCACTCGAGGTTGCGCACGGTCTCACCGGCCTTGGCCACGGCACCGCGCACCGCGTCGTCGACGCTCGTCGTCGACGAGCCGGTGACCTCGATGCTCTTGTAGATGTGCTCGGCCATGTGTTCTCCTTGTCTAGGACAGCGCGATGACGCTGCGGATGCCATCTTGGCGGTGCATGAGGTCGAAGCCCTTGTTGACCTCGTCCAGACTGATGCGGTGCGACAGGAACGCGTCGACGTCGATGTCGCCGTCGAGGTAGCGCTGGACGAGCTCGGGGACCTGGTCGCGGCCCTTGATCCCACCGAAGCTCGAGCCGCACACGCGCCGGCCGGTGATCAGGAGCCGCGGGACGGTGTCCAGGGTTTCGCCCTTGCCGGCCACGCCGCACATCGTGGCCAGGCCCCACCCCATGCGGGCGGACTCGACGGCCTGGCGCATGACCTCCACAAGCCCGGTGGCCTCGAAGGTGTAGTCCGCGCCGAAGCCACGGGTCTCGTCCAGCACGCGCTGGACGATGTCCGGGCCGCCGACCCAGGTGTCGGTCGCGCCCTGCCCCGAGGCCAGCGCGAGTCGGTCCTCGGAGAGGTCAACGCAGATGATCCGCTCCGCGCCCTGCAGGCGACAGCCGGCCACCGCGCCGAGCCCGACCATGCCGGCGCCGAAGACCACGCAGGTCGAGCCCTCCTGGACGCCGGCGGTGTACATCGCGGCGCCCAGGCCCGTGGACAGCCCGCACGCGAACAGGCACGCGCGATCGAGCGGCGCTTCGGGCGAGACCCTGGCCAGCGCGATCTCCGGCATCACCGTGTACTCCGCGAACGTCGACGTGCCCATGAAGTGGCGGATCGGCTCGCCGTCGCGCGCCAGGCGCGTCGTGCCGTCGGGCAGGTAGCCCTGGTTCTGCTGGTCGCGGATCGCCAGGCAGAGGTTGGTCCTCGGGCTGACGCAGTGCTCGCACTCCCGGCACTGCGGCGAGAAAAGCGTGACGACCTGGTCGCCGGGCTGCAGCGAGGACACGCCATCGCCGATGCGCTCCACCACGCCGGCCCCCTCGTGGCCGAGCACCGTCGGGGCGTAGCCCGACGGGTCCGCGCCAGAGGCGGTGTACAGGTCCGTGTGGCACACCCCGCACGCCACCAGGCGCACGAGCGCCTCACCGGGTGCGGGATCGGCCAGGTCGACCTCCTGCACGACCAGGGGCTCGCCGAACGCCTCCAGCACCGCGGCGCGCATCCTCACGGTGGGCCTCCTCCGCGGTCGTCGACGGCGCGGAGCATCACGTGCGTCACCACGATCTCGTCAGGCCGCCGTCGACGAGCACCGACGTCCCGGTCACGTAGCTCGCGGGCGCCGAGCACAGGAACGCCGCGACCGCTGCGATCTCCTCGACAGCGCCCAGCCGCCCGGCGGGCACGTCGTCGCGCGCCGCCCGCTGCGCGTCCTCGAGGTCGTCGTAGGCCTCGACCAAGTGCTCGGTCGCGATGCGCCCGGGCAGGATCGCGTTGATGGTGACGCCGTCGCCCGCCGCCTGGCGCGCGAGGAGCTTCAGCGCGGCCAGCAGGCCCGGGCGGTTGGCGTTGGTGAGCTGCAGGTGCGCAAGCGGCTCGCGCGCCGCGCTGGAGGACACCGCCACCACGCGGCCGAAGCCACGGTCGCGCATGCCGGGCAGCAGCCGCTGCGCCAACAGCATCGGCGAGATGACCAGCGAGCGGTGCGCGGCCTCCCACTGCTCGACGGCGAAAGCCAGCGGATCGCCGGGCGGCGGCCCGCCCGTGTTGGCCACATACAGCTCGACCGGCCCGAGGTCACGCTCGACGGAGTCCACCAGCGGCCCGACCGCGCCCAGGTCCTCGGCGTCGAAGACGTAGCCGCGACCGCGCAGCCCCGCGGCGGCCTGCTCGACGCTCTCGCGGGTACGCGCGGCCACGGCGACGCGTGCCCCCTCCGCTGCGAGCGCCCGCGCGATGCCCAGCCCGATCCCCCGCGATCCGCCCGTCACGAGCGCGACGCGCCCTTCGATCCCGAGGTCCATGGGCATGGGAGATTAGAGTTGCGTCCCGCAGCGAGACCGGCGGGCCGGCCCAGCGATGAGAGGAGACGCCATGACCTACGTGATCACCGAGCCATGCATCGGCGAGAAGGACAACTCGTGCGTGGAGGTCTGCCCGGTGGACTGCATCCACCCCACGCCCGACGAGCCGGGCCACGAGGAGGCCGCCCATCTGTTCATCGACCCCGAGGAGTGCATCGATTGCGATGCATGCGTGGAGGCCTGCCCGGTGGACGCCTGCTTCGCCGCCGACCAGGTCCCGGAGGAGTGGTCGAAGTACACGCAGATCAACGCGGACTTCTTCGCGACCCAGAGCTGAACGCCCGAGGCACGTCCTGGCGCGGGGTCCCGGCGTGACCTGGCCCGCAGGATCCGCACACGGGGAGGGCCCGCTGGAGGGCGTCAAGATCCTCGACCTCTCCCGCATTCTGGCGGGGCCGTTCGCCACGACGATCCTCTCCGACCTGGGCGCCGACGTCATCAAGGTCGAGCGGCCGGGCACGGGCGACGAGTCGCGCCGCTGGGGTCCCCCCTTCGCGCCCACCGGGATCGCCGCGTACTTCTACGCCTGCAACCGCGGCAAGCGCTCGATCGCGCTGGACCTGCGCGACGGCCCCGACCGCCGGCTCGTGCTCGATCTCGCGGCCGGCGCCGACGTGCTGGTGGAGAACTTCCTGCCCGGCGCGCTGGACCGCCTGGGCCTGGCGCGCGCCGTCCTGCGCGAGCGCAACGCGCGCCTCGTGCACGCGACGATCTCCGGCTACGGCAATGCGAGCAGCCGCTCGTCCTGGCCCGCCCTGGACTTCGTCGTGCAGGCGCACACGGGGATCATCGGCGTGACCGGCAGCGACTCCGCCCACCCGGTCAAGGCGGGCGTGCCGATCGCCGACCTGTCGGCGGGGCTGTACGTCGTGATCGCGATCCTCGCCGCGCTGCGCGAGGCCGAGGCGACCGGCGCGGGCTCACACGTCGAGGTCGCGCTGGCCGACGCCTGCACCTCGCTGCTGGCCAATCAGGCGATGAACGTGCTCATCGGCGACGGCGACCCCGGGCCCGCCGCCAACACGCATCCGAGCGTCGCGCCCTACGAGACGATCATGGCCCAGGACCGGCTGGTCGCGGTGGCCGCCGCCAGCGAGGCGCAGTTCGAGCGCCTGTGCACGGTCATCGGTGCCCCGCAGCTGACACGCGACGAGCGCTTCGCGACGAACCCGGGCCGCGTCGCGCGCCGGGGCGAGCTGGCCGAGCTGATCCGCGAGCGCCTGGCCACCCGGCCCGCCGGCGAGTGGGTACGAGCGCTCAACGAGGCGGGGGTCGCCGCCGCCGTGGTCAACTCACCGCGCGAGCTCTTCGAGGACCCTGACATCCGCGAGCGCCTGGTGACCGAGGTCTCCGACGGCCAGCACACGGTGGCCCAGCTTCGCACCCCGATCCGCTTCGATGGTCGGGCGCTCAGCCCTTCGCGGATGCCGCCGCCGCTGGGCGCCGACGACGCCGAGGTGCGCGATGCGATGCGCGCCGGACCGCAGGAGAGCTGACGGGAACTCGACCCGCCGCCATCAGACGCGGGCGCGGGGCCGTGCGATCTCCTTCAGCCGCCAGCGCACGAGCGCGCGGCCCGCGACCCTGAGCGGCGGCTCGCGGTCGGTGGCCACCACGATGTCCTCCGGCGCCTCACGCTGCAGGCGCGGCGCGATGTCCAGGGCCATGCTCTGCAGGTGCGCGGCCATGAACGTCTGGTCGTCGCGCGCGGCGATGCGGTCGAGCAGAACCTCGGTCTCAGCGTGCAGACGGCAGACCGTGACGTCCGCCCATGGCAGCGCGGCGCGAAACGCGTCGATCTCCTTGCTGGACTCCAGCGGCCAGACCACGACGAGCGTCGTCGCACCGGCGGCGAGGTGCTTGTCCAGGCAGCGCGCCAGGACGACCAGCCGGTCCTCGGTGAAGAGGCCGTCCGGCGAGATCTCGTCGCGGTCGACCAGCGCGAAGCAGGCTCCCGCCTGCTCGAGCAGGTGACGGATCTGCTCTCCGGCAGCGGTCTTGCCCACGGCGGGCGCGCCGGTGATGAGCAGCAGCGGGACGGAGGCCGTGGGCATGGACCGCATACTGCTCGCCGGCGGCGGCCCGGCCACCGGGAGTTCGCGCGGGTCGCGCTGCCCGATGGCGCACGGCGTCTGCGACCTTGGTCGCAGCGGACCTCAGCAGCAGCGCCCCCGGCAGGATTCGAACCTGCGACCAACGGCTTAGAAGGCCGTCGCTCTGTCCACTGAGCTACGGGGGCGTGAGCCGATCATCGCATCGGGTTGTCCGCTGGGTACCATGGCAGCACACGGAGGGGGACCATGCAGATCAAGCTTGTCTCACTGGAGGACGGGATCACGTCCTGCGGCTTTCGCAAGATGGCGGCCTACGTCGCGCGCATCAACGAGGACACGGAGTCCTGCTACGTGTCGACCAACCGCTACCGCAGCGTGCTCAACGGCATCAAGGGCACCCTCGGCGAGGCGGGCATGATGCACGACGAGGAGATCGACGAGATCGCGCAGGGCTTGGCGGGCTCTGACATCGTCGGGTACTCGTCGATGACCGGCTACGCCGCGCTGACGCACAAGATCATCGCGCGCCTGCGCGAGATCAGCCCGGACACGTACCAGATCTGGGGCGGCATCCACCCGATCATCCAGCCCGAGGACGCGATCACCGCCGACGTCGACGCGATCTGCGTCGGGGAGGGCGAGTTCGCCTTCAGCGAGTTCCTCGAGAACTTCCGCGACGGGCGCGATGTCACCGCCACGAAGAACTTCTGGTTCAACCGCGGCGACGAGGTCGTCCGCAACCACTTCCTGGCGCTCATGACGCGCGACGAGATGGAGACGCTGCCGTTTCCCCAGTACGGCGAGGGCGAGAAGATCTACCGCGCGACCGAGGGCTTCGTCGACATGAAGGTCGGCGACTACGTCGCCAACGACGGCCTGGGCTACACGACGCTGTGGTCGATCGGCTGCCCGTTTCACTGCGCGTACTGCGGCAACACGAAGTTCATCGCCAACGATCCGAAGTACAAGCGCATCCGCCACCCCAGCGCGCGCTACATCATCGACGAGGTCAAGAGCGCCCGCGCGCGCTTCCCGCACCTCAGCCAGGTCAGCTTCCACGACGACAGCTTCATGGCGATCCCCTACCGCGAGCTCGAGGAGTTCGCCGAGCTGTGGAAGGCCGAGCTGGGGATCCCGTTCGCCGTCTACGGCGTGATCCCCAACTACGTCAAGCGCAACAAGTTCGAGGTCCTCACGTGGGCCGGCATGAACCGCGTACGCATGGGGATCCAGAGCGGCAGCCAGGACATCCTGGACTTCTACAAGCGCCCGACGCCGCCGGCGAAGATCCTGGCCGCCGGCGAGGTCATCGCGTCGTTCTCGCCCAAATACCACATCCCCCCGGCCTACGACATCATCGTCGACAACCCGGTCGAGACCCGCCAGGACGTCGTCGACACGCTCGAGCTGCTCTACGAGATGGACCGGCCCTACACGCTGTTCATCTACTCGCTGAAGGTCATCCCCAACACCGAGCTCGAGAAGGCGATGCGCGAGCGCGGCATCGACATCGAGGAGATCTCGGCGAACTACTTCGCGATCCCCCCGCGCGTGGGCAACCTGCTGCTCTACGTGCTCGCGCTGGTGCGGCCGCCGCGGTGGCTGTGGAAGCGCCTGCTAAAGCGCGTGGAGGCGAGCACGACGCCGCAGAAGGAGTACCCGCGGCTCGGCATGGTCCTGCGCACCCTGTACCTCATGCGGCGCGCGGCCGACCACCTGCGCGTCATGGACTTCTCGGTGATCCCCGGCTGGACGGGCTACGTCTTCTGGCGCCTCGGCCTCGTCGGCCTCTGGCAGAAGCGCTTCACGCCGCGCCCGGAGCGCCCGGTCAAGGAGCCCGCGGTCGCGGTGGCGGTCACGCCGCCGGCGCTGCCGGACGCCGCCACCGGCTGACGACCACAGTCAGCCTGGGGTGATGAATCCGGTCTGGTAGGCGCGGATGACCGCTTGGGTGCGATCGCGGACGTCGAGCTTGGTCAGAACGTGCGCGACGTGGGTCTTGACCGTCTCGGAGCTGACGATCAGGTGCGCCGCGATCTCGGCGTTCGTCAAGCCTTGGGCGATCAGGCGCAGCACTTCGGCCTCGCGGTCGGTAAGCCCGGCGCCGTCGAGGCCGCCCGCTTGACTCTCGGGGGGCGAGTGGCGCGCTGCCAGTTCGCGGATCGCGGCGGGAAACAGCAGCGAGTCACCGGCGGCGAGAAGCCGGATGGCGCGTATGACCTCGTCGGGGCGAGCGCGTTTGAGTAGGAATCCCGACGCTCCGGCGCGCAGGGCGTCAAAGACGTAGTCGTCGTTCTCGAAGGTCGTCAGGACGAGGATGCGCGGCGGGTCGTCAACGTTGGCGAGCAGGCGGCGGGTGGTCTCGATCCCGTCGACGACCGGCATGCGGACGTCCATCAATACGACGTCGGGGCGCAGCCGGCGTACCAGCGGAGTGACGGCCGCTCCGTCCTCGGCCTCGCCGATCACGGTGAGGTCGGGTTCAGCATTGATGATCGCGCGCAGGCCACTGCGGATCAGCGGCTCGTCATCGACGAGCAGGACATCTATGGTCATGGCGTGGGGTGCAGTGGTAGTCGCACGGCGACGCGCCAGCGACCAGCGTCGGGGCCAACGGATACCTGGCCACGAAGGCTGGTCACACGCTCCTGAATCCCGCTCAGGCCGCGCCCGCCTCCCGGGCGCCTCGCGTGGGACGCGTCGAGCGGATTGGTCAGCTCGAGTTCGAGGTCGCCGGCACCAACGCTCAATCGCAGGCTCACGGGCACACGGCCGGCGTGACGCGCGGCGTTCGTCAGGCTCTCCTGGACGATCCGGTAGGCCTCGCGCGACACCGCTTGGGGCACCTCGTCGATGCGGCCTGTCAGCTCGGCCGTGACGTCGATTCCGGCCGATCGGGTGCTGTCCACGAGCCGTTGCAGATCGGCCAAGGTGGGTGTCGGAGCGCGTGAGGAAACGTCGTCTCGCAGCAGGCCCAGGACGTGGTCGAGGTCGCGCAAGCCGTTGCGCGCCGATGTCTCGATGTCGGTCAGGGCCTGGCGCGCGAAACCCGGATCGTCGTCGAGCACGCGTCCCGCGGCGCCGGCCTGCACCGTCACGATGCTGAGCGCATGACCGACGGAGTCATGCAGCTCGCGGGCGAGACGGTTGCGCTCAGCCAGACGCATGGCGTGGCGCTGCGAGGCGGCCAGAAGTTCGGCCGGCGACGGACCCAGCAGACGCGGCGCGATCCGCGCCAGCAGCGCGCTCGCCGCCGCTGCCACGTAGATCAGTGCGAAGGGCGAGAGCAGGGCGATCGGCACGATCCACGCGCCCCCCGGTCCACCGGGTACCGTCGCGTCAAGCTGACCGAGCTGCACATCTCCGCTCCGAAACGGCACGAGACAGGCGGACACCGCTGCAGGGGGCAGGACAAGCGTCACGGCACCGATCACGCCGCCCACGACGAGATGCGCGACGAACCAAGCGGCGGAGCGCCAGCGGGTCGCCCAAGAGACCTGCGTGTCAAGCCCCTCCACGTCGCCGAGCTCGACGCCGAGCAATCGGCGCACAGCGCCGATCTCCAGATCACGCACGGCTACCAGCATTCCCGTGGCGACCGGCAGCGCGACGGCGCACAGAGCGATCGCCAGCCCCGATGCCGCGACCTCTCCGAGCCCGCCCTCCAGGGCCGGCACGACAAACCCGGCGAGCGTGCCGTACGGCGCGACCAGCGCCACGCCGATTCCCAGATACAACAAGCGCTGCCAGGTCGACCTGCTCACCAGGATGGCAAACAGTGCTCGCGCTCGGGGCATGTCGCGATCGTGACACACGCATGCAGCGCCCGGAATCCCTCGCACGGGGGAGGCAGATCGCTCCGGCGGGGGACGAAGGCTGCGGCCGGCGCCGCGAGAGTGACGACCATGACATCCACACCACACAAGCAGGCACAGACGGTGGCCCACCTGGGGTGCGCCGCCGCCGCGGGGTACGCCGTCCTCAAAGCCGCATGGGCATCGGGCAGTGCGGTCGGCGTGCGCGACACCGCAGCCTTCGAGGACTTCCTGGCCCAGCTCGGGGGACCGATGATCGCGCTGTGGGGCACTGTGCTGCTTGCACTGCTCGCCGGAGTGATCCTGCAGTCCCTCGTGCAGCCGTGGGGCCGGCGCGTACCGCGGCGCCTGCGCGCCTCGCTGGCGTGGATGGGCTTCGCGACCATGACGCCCATCGGGCTCGGTCGGCTTGGTCAGACCGTCGCCAACGTCATCGCCGGGAACTCGGACCCGCTGCTCACGCCGGCCGTCTACATCTATGTCTACGCGTGCTTTGTGGTGCTCGGTCTGAGCTTCGCCGCCACCGCATGGCGGACACGCAATCCCGAAGCAGAGCCGGCCTCGCCGCGAGCACGGAGCCGCAGTGCACTGTCTCTCCCGCCCCAATCCCATCCATAGGAGGACCGATGACCCCCACCGCACATACGGCACCGACCCCCGGCGCACGGAGCACCGTCACGAGTGACAAGACCGCAGGCGGCGCATCGACGTCGATGCCCCGGGCCGCGGGCTGCGTCGGCGCCGCGATCCTCCTGATCGTCTGCGGCTTCCACGCGTACTGGGCCGCCGGCGGGCAATGGGCAGCCGCCACCGCGTTCGGCTCACCCGAACTCCCACCGCAGGCGGCCACCGCCGTCGTCGCCATCCTCATCGCCGGCGCAGCGGTGCTGCTGCTCGCGCGCATCGGAGTCGTGGCTGCACCCCTCCCGTTCTGGATGCTGCGTGTGGGCAACCGGGTGCTCGTCGCGGTCTTCGCCCTCGTCGGAGTGAACAACCTCATCCAAGCCCCGGACGCCTACGCCCGCGACTGGCACATCTACCTGTTCGGCCCACTCCTTCTGACCCTCGCCGCGCTCTGCGT
>JACCQW010000028.1 GCA_013813955.1 Solirubrobacterales bacterium | reverse complement strand
CCTCGAGCTCGCCGGCGAGCCGGTCGTCGCCCGCCGAGCCCGGCCGGCGGCGCGGATGGCGATCGGCGAGGCCGAGCAGGCCGTCGGCCCGTCCGTAGGCGCGATCGCCCTGGAAGGCGTCGGGGGCGAGAGTCGTGCCCAGCGGCCGCGGCCGGTCCTCGAGGGAGAACGCGACCAGCACCAGCGCGAAGAGGACGGGGATGAACGCGGCCCGGTAGATGCGCGGGTCGAGCATGGACTGCGCCACACTATTGGGGATGGTCGATCGTGCTCCCCGCATCCTGCTCGTCGACGACGAGAACGCGATCCAGACCCTGCTCTCCTATCCGCTGCGCAAGGACGGCTACGAGGTCGTGCAGGCCGGGGACGGGCGCGAGGCGCTCGCACGCTTCGACGAGGGCTCCTACGACCTCGTGGTGCTGGACCTGATGATGCCCAAGCTCGACGGCCTCGAGGTCTGCCGCCGCGTGCGCGCCAAGAGCACCGTGCCGATCATCATGCTCACCGCCAAGAACGAGGAGATCGACAAGGTCGTCGGCTTGGAGCTCGGCGCCGACGACTACATCACCAAGCCGTTCTCCATGCGCGAGTTCCGCAGCCGGGTCAAGGCCGCGCTGCGGCGCGCCGGCATGCAGCGCGACGACGAGGAGCCCTCCGACGAGCCGCCGCTGGAGATCGCCGGCCTGCGCATCGACTTCGCCAAGCGCGCCGTGCACGTCCACGGCGCCGACGTGCAGACCACGTTCGTCGAGTTCGAGATCCTCGCCGCGCTGGCGCGCAACCCCGGCCGCGTGTTCACCCGCGAGATGCTGCTCACGCGCATCTGGGGCGACAGCGCCTACCGCGACCCGCGCACGATCGACGTGCACATCCGCCATCTGCGCGAGAAGGTCGAGTCCGATCCCAGGCAGCCCGACTTCTTGTTCACGGTCCGCGGCGTCGGCTACCGCTTCCGCGACACGGAGCGATGAGGTGCCGATGCGGCTGCGCTCCCTGCGCACCCGGCTGACGCTGCTGTTCTTCGGCGTCACGCTCGTCGCCGTCACCGTCGTCTTCTTCTACGTGACGCCCCAGCTGGAGTCCTCGCTGCGCGAGCAGAAGCTGCGCTCGCTGGCGGAGACCGCCGAGGCCTTCACACCGCTGATCGCCGACGTCGTGCGCGACAACGCCAGCAACCGGCGCATCGACCAGGCCGTCGTGTCGGTCGCCGACCGCACGAGCACGCGCGTGACGCTGCTGTCGGTCGGCGATGGGACGCAGGGCCTGCAGCTGGCGGTCTTCTCGGACTCCACCACGCAGGTCGAGATCGAGGACCTGCAGTTCGAGGTCGCCGAGGTCGCCGCACGGACCGGCCGGCCGGCGGCCGGCTCGGAGTCCTCCGCCGACGGGCTGCTCGGCCAGGTCGCCCGGCCGATCCGCGACGGGCTGACCGTCAGCCGCGTGGCCGTGTTCTCCGACCCGCTGGCCGACGTGCAGGGCAACGTCGGGCTCATCCGCCGCCAGATCCTCGTGGCCGGCGGACTGGGGCTGCTGCTCGCCCTGGTCGGCGGCTTTCTGGTCTCGCGCACGATCGCCCGGCGCGTGAAGGTGCTGGAGGAGGGCGCCGACAAGGTCGCCCGGGGCGACTTCACCGCGACGTTCCCCGCCGACCAGGACGACGAGCTCGGCCAGCTCGCCCGGGCGCTGGACGACATGCAGCGCCAGCTCGGCCAGCTGGAGTCGGCGCGCAAGCGCTTCATCGCGACCGCCTCGCACGAGCTGCGCACGCCGATCTTCTCTCTCGGCGGGTTCCTGGAGCTGCTGCAGGACGAGGAGCTCGACGACGACACGCGCAGGCAGTTCGTCGGGGTGGTCCGCGAGCAGGTCGACCGCCTGGGAAAGCTCGCCACTGACCTACTGGATCTCTCCCGGCTGGAGGCCGGCTCGCTGGAGCTGCGCCCCGAGGCCACCGACCTCGGCGTGCTCGCGCGCACGGTCACCGCGGAGTTCATCCCCGCGCTGGACAAGCACGACTCGCACCTCGAGCTGCGCCTCGGCGGACAGCCGATCCAGGCCGTCTGCGATCCTGAGCGGGTGGCCCAGGTCCTGCGCATACTCATCGACAACGCGTTGACCCACACACCGGCGGGAACCGACATGGTCGTGACCGCCGCGCGCGAGAACGGCGCGGTGAGCCTGGCCGTGCGCGACGGGGGCCCCGGCATCCGCAGCGACGCGATCGCCCGCGTCTTCGAGCCGTTCTTCACCTCAGACGACGCGCAGGGCTCCGGCCTCGGTCTCGCGATCGCCCGCGAGCTCGCCGAGCGGATGGACGGCTCGCTGGCCGTCGACCCCACGCCCGGGCACACGACCTTCTCTCTCGAGCTGCCGGCGTGAGGCGCCTCGCCCCGCCGCTCGCGGTCCTGACCGCGCTCGCTCTCGCAGCCTGCGGGAGCAGCGGCGGTGATTCCGCGGACCGGTCCGGTCGCACCGAGACCGTCGAGCGCAACACGCGCGTGGAGGTCGTCAAGCAGATCGGCGAGAAGGGCGGCTTCGATCCAGTGGGCATCTACGAGCGCGAGGCGCCAGGTGTCGTGACGGTGTTCAGCGTGCTCGGTGGCGGCGGGGGCCTGCTCGGAGGCGACGAGGGCGGCCAGGGCGTCGGCTCGGGCTTCGTGGTCGACGAGGGGGGCGAGATCGCCACGAACGCGCACGTGGTCACCGCAGGCGAGGGCGGAGACATCCGCAGGGCGCGTGAGGTCTACGTCGCGTTCGCCGACGGCAACCAGGTGCCGGCGAAGATCGTCGGCTTCGACCCCAACTCCGACGTCGCGCTGCTGAAGATCGACCCTGAGGGACTGACCCTGCGCCCGCTGCCGCTGGGCACCACGCGCGAGCTGGCCGTCGGCTCTCCGGTCGCCGCCATCGGCTCCCCCTTCGGGGAGCCGCAGTCGCTGTCGGTCGGCGTCGTCTCGGCCACCGACCGGGCGATCGAGTCGCTGACGGGCTTTCAGATCGTTGGCGCGATCCAGACCGACGCGGCCATCAACCGTGGCAACTCCGGCGGCCCGCTGGTCAACGCCAAGGGTCGGGTGCTGGGCATCAACTCGCAGATCCGCTCGACGTCGGGCGGCGGCGAGGGCGTCGGCTACGCGGTCCCGGTCGACACCGTCCGGCGCGTGCTCTCAGAGCTGCGCGACGACGGGAAGATCGAGTACTCGTTCCTGGGCGTCTCCACGACGCAGATCTACCCGCAGCTCGCCGAGCGCTTCGACCTGCCCGTGCGCAAGGGCGCATGGGTGCAGGAGGTCGTCGACGGAGGGCCGGCCGAGAAGGCGGGGCTGCGCGCGGGCGACGACGAGGAGCGCTTCCAGGCGCGCACGGTCAGCGACGGCGGCGACATCATCACGGAGGTCGAGGGCACCGCGCTCGACGACGAGGCGGACCTCAGCGTCGAGCTGCTGCGCTTCGAACCCGGCGAGGAGGTCACGCTCGAGGTCTACCGCGACGGCGAGCGCCGCAAGGTGGACGTCACGCTGGGCAAGCGGCCCGAGCAGACCGGCCGCCCGCGCGCCCGGCCCTGAGGCCCGGCCCTTCTCTACACTGCGCCGGTGCTCCAGCCCGTCGCCGTCGGCTCCAAGACGCTCGCCGACTACACACACATCTGTGGCCGCGACCTCATCGAGGAGATCCGCGCCCTCGCCGAGCCGCTGAAGGGGGCGCGCGTGCTGCACCTGTCGGCCACCGCGTTCGGCGGCGGCGTCGCGGAGATCCTCTACACGCTCGTCCCGCTGATGAAGGACGTCGGGCTGGAGGTCGAGTGGCAGGTCATCTACGGCCGCGAGGAGTTCTTCAACGCGACCAAGCTCATGCACAACGCGCTGCAGGGCGCGCCCGACGACCTCACCGAGGCGCAGTGGGACACGTGGCAGCGCTACAACGAGATGAACTCGCGCGAGCTGGTGGGCGGCTGGGACGTCGCGCTCGTGCACGACCCGCAGCCTGCGGCCGTCTTCCAGCTCGTGCCCGAGAAGGCCAAGGGCTGGATCTGGCGCTGTCACATCGACGTGTCCACGCCCAACCCGGCGACGATCCAGCGGCTGCTGCCCTACATCAAGGACTACCCGCAATCCGTCTTCCACGTTCCCGACTACGTGCCGGAGGGCATGGGCGGCACGGTCAACATCGTGCCGCCGGCGATCGACCCGCTGGCCCCCAAGAACATGGCCCTGTCGCCCGACGACGCGTCCTACGTCTGCCAGCAGTTCGGCATCGACGTCGACCGGCCGCTGATCACGCAGGTCTCGCGCTTCGACCCGTGGAAGGACCCGCTCGGCGTCATCGACGCCTACCGGATCGTCAAGGAGGAGCTGCCCGAGGTGCAGCTCGCGCTGGTGGGCTCGATGGCCTCCGACGACCCCGAGGGCTGGGACTTCTTCAACGCGACGATCGCCCACGCCGGCGGCGACCCGGACATCCACATCCTCAACAATTTCAACAATGTCGGCGCGATCGAGGTCAACGCGTTCCAGTCGCATTCCGACGTGCTCGTCCAGAAGTCGACACGTGAGGGCTTCGGCCTCACGGTCACCGAGGCGATCTGGAAGGGGCGCCCGTTCATCGGCGGCAACGTGGGCGGCATCCCGCTGCAGATCGAGAACGGGATCTCCGGGTACCTGGTGGACAGCGTCGACTCGTGTGCGGCGCGGGCGCTGGACATCCTCAAGGACCCGGCGCTGGGCAAGGCACTCGGTCGCCGCGGCAAGGAGCACGTGCGCAAGAACTTCCTCACCCCGCGCTACCTGCGCGACTATCTGAAGATCTTCTCCGAGCTGCAGAGCTCCAACTCGCGCTGATGTCCGAGGCCGCGCCGCTCGTCCTGGTGTCCAACCGCGGGCCGGTGACGTTCGACGACGACGGCTCGTTCACGCGCGGCAGCGGCGGCCTGGTCACCGCGCTCACCGGCCTGGCCTCGCACCGCGAGGCGGTCTGGATCGCCTCGGCGATGACCGACGGCGACGTGGCCAAGGCACGCGAGAACGGCGGCGTGCCGTTCGACGTCCGCACGCCCGACGGGAGCGAGTACCAGGTGCGCCTCGTGACCTCCGACGCCGAGGCCTACGAGCGCTTCTACAACGTCTTCGCGAACCCGATGCTCTGGTTCATCCAGCACTACCTGTGGGACCTGTCCAACGCGCCGGACATCCGCCGCCACGAGGTCGAGGCATTCGAGTACGGCTACAACGTGGTCAACGAGGATCTCGCCGAAGCGGTGGTCGAGCAGATCGCCGGCGATGAGGAGCCGGTCGTCATGGTCCACGACTACCACCTCTACACGCTGCCCGGCCTCGTGCGCAAGGCACGCCCGGACGTGTTCCTTCACCACTTCATCCACATCCCGTGGACGCAGCCCGACGCCTGGCGCGTGCTGCCCACGCGCATCCGCCACGAGATCTTCGAGGGGCTGCTGGCCAACGACATCATCGGCTTCCACACGCGCTCGTACCGGTGGAACTTCCTGCAGTGCTGCCGGGACCTCATGGACCTCGACGTCGACTTCGAGAAGGGCATCGTCATCTGCGGCGACCGCGAGGTGTGGGTGCGCGCCTACCCGCTGCCGATCGACTACCGCGCCACGCAGAAGGTGGCGCGCAGCGCGCGGACGAAGCAGTTCGAGTCCGAGCTCCTGCGCCGCAGGCGCGACCACCTGATCCTGCGCGTCGACCGGGCGGACCTCTCCAAGAACGTCCTGCGCGGCTTCAGTGCCTTCGACCTGTTCCTCGAGCAGCATCCGGAGTTCCGCGAGAAGGTGACGTTCATCGCGCAGCTCATGCCGTCGCGGATGGACGTGCCGGAGTACGCCGAGTACCTCGAGCGGATCGAGGCGCTCGTGGCGGTCGTCAACCACCGCCACGGCACGCCGGACTGGATGCCGATCCAGCTCAAGCTGCGCGACGACCTCGAGGAGGCGGTGGCCGCCTACAAGCACTACGACGTGATGATCGTCAACGCCATGTTCGACGGCATGAACCTCGTGGCCAAGGAGGGCCCGCTGGTCAACGAGCGCTCCGGGGTCTCGATCCTGTCGGAGAACACCGGCGCGCACGAGGAGCTCGGCAGGTGCGCGCTGAGCGTCAACCCGTTCGACATCCAGGAGACGGCGGACTCGATCCACGCCGCGCTCACCATGTCCCAGGACGAGCGCCGGCGCCGTGCCGACGGCCTGAAGGAGATCGTCACCGCCCGCGACCCGGGCGACTGGATCGACGAGCAGATCGCCGACATCCGCGCCAAGGGCGTGGCCAAGATCGGGACCGGGGACGCGGGCTAGCCGATCCCGAACTCCGCCTCGCGGGGGTCGCGGGACCGGGGCGCGGACGACGCGGGTGCGGGCGGTCGCGGCGGCGCTCGCCGCGGTCCCTGCGGG
>JACCQW010000006.1 GCA_013813955.1 Solirubrobacterales bacterium | reverse complement strand
GGCGGATGGGCGGCCGTGCGGAAGGCGACCGCCAGCCCGGCCAGCAGCAGCGCGAGCATCACGACGAGCAGCAGCCCGAGCTGGTGACCGGCTCCCGTGCGCAGGTCCAGCGGCACCCGGTCCTCGGTCAGGGCGTCCTGGGTGAACGCCCAGCCGGCGACGAGCGCGGCGCCGGCGCCCGCGCCGATCAGCACCGCCGTGCCGCGCAGGCGCAGCGGCACCGCGGCGAACCAGAACGCCGCGCCGAGGCCGGCGGCGAGCAGCGCGCCGCGCGAGTAGGCGAGCAGGATCGTCACCGCCAGCAGCCCGAGCGCGGGATACGCGAGCGCGTTGAGAGCCTGATGGCCCGAGCGCCGCGCGCCGAGCCACAGGCAGCCGGGCACGCCCGTGGCCGCCATCAGACCGACGCTGTTCCAGTAGCCGAACGGCTCGCGCAGGCGGGCGTAGATCTCGTCGGGGTTCAGCGCCCCGGGGAAGACCTTGGTCAGCACGGCGTAGGCGCTCACGGCGACGGCGGCGAGCGTGATGGCCCCTAGCACGGCGCTCCAGTGGCCGGGCACGCCGTGCGAGAGGGCCACGGCGCCGGCGAAGACCGCGGTGTAGGCAAGCGTGCGGTTGGCCTCCAGCCAGGCCTCCGCCGGGTTGACCGCCCAGGTCAGCGACAGCGCGGTGAGAGCGGCCAGCGCGACGAACAACCCGAGCGACGCCATCCCTGAGACGCGCTCGCGTCGCGGCGCGAGGAGCAGGGCGCCTGAGACCGTGAGCCCGCCGCCGAGGATGAGCCCCATCTCGACCGGTGTCGTGGGCCCGATGCGCAGGCCGCCGTCGGCCACGAAGGCGACGGCGCAGAGGATCGCGGCGAGACCGACTGTGAGTAGTGCGTGGGAGCCTGGCCGCGCGACGCTCAATGTCTCGATGTGCCCGCGATCAGGAAGTGCGACGTGCGAGGACAAGGCCCCGGATCCGGGTGGCGCCGAGCGCGAGGGCGCCGGCGGCGAGCAGCGCGAGCAGCAGGATGACGGGCGTGGGCAGGTCGCCGAGCTGGCCGACTCCCGGCGCGCTCCCCGACCGGGCCGGGTCGACGTTCAGGTCGCCCAGCAGCGCGATCGGGCGGCCGGCGCCGGAGCGGATGTCGTCGATCGCCTTGCGCTCCTGGGCCGACGCGCTCTCGATGCCGTCGGCCGGTGCGGAGGGTGTGCTCGCGCCGCCGGGGCCGGATCCCGAGCCGCCGGAGCCGGAGCCGCCGTCCCCGCCGCGCGAGCCGCCACCGGCGGCGGCGAGCTGGGCGCGGCGGATCACGGAGCGGCAGTTGGTGTACTCATCGGTGTCCGTGCTCAGGCCCGACAGCGCGTCGCGGTACTCCTTCTGGGTGTACGTCTTGGTGAACCGCTCGTCGTCGGTGCAGTCGCGGATGACGTCCTGGCCCGACGCGAGGGCCGCGGAGGGCAGGGCGAGGAGGATCGCGAGGGTGGCGAGGAACGTGCGCATGCGGCATTCACGGTAGCGAGGTGAGGGCCCCGGCGAACCCCGCTGCCCAGGCTTCGAACGTGTACGCCGCGACGTCGCGGCGCGCGGCGGAGCCCAGGCGGGCGCGCAGCGCTGGATCGTCGTGCAGGCGCCGCAGCGCTCCGGCCAGGGCGTCGGGATCGCCAGCCGCGACGACGAGGCCGTTGCGCTCGTGGCGCACCAGGCCCCCGGCGGCGGCGCCGACCTCGGTGCTGGCGATGATCGGGGTGGACTGGTTCATGGCCTCGTTGGCGACGAGCCCCCACGGCTCGCGGAAGCTGCGGGTCCGCAGCGACGGTATGACGCAAACGTTGCCGGCCGCAAGGAAGTTGCGCACCTGCTGCGGCGGCTGGGGGCCGAGGCTGGTCACCGCGGCGCCGGCGGGGTTCGGAGGGGGCTCGGCTCCCGCGCCGACGAGGACGAGCGCGGCGCCGGCTTCGCCGAGTCCCGAGGCCCGCCAGGCATCGAGGAGCACCCGGCCGCCCTTCTCCTTCGCGCCGCGCGAGACGGACACCGCGGTGAAGCCGGCCCTGGCGCCCGGGTCGACGTGCGCGCCCCAGAACGCGTTGTCGACGGCCTGGGGCGCGACGTGCACGTTGCGCGCCCCGCGGGCGCGGGCGAAGGCCGACACGTGGGGCCCGTAGGCCACGACCGCGTCCGCATCGCGATACAGGCGGCGCAGCAGCAGCGCGCCGCCCGCATGGGCGGGGGTGCGCGGGTGCGCCCACAGGGCGCTCC
>JACCQW010000482.1 GCA_013813955.1 Solirubrobacterales bacterium | reverse complement strand
GCGCTGGACGGTGCGTGGAACCGGATCCGCGCGGTGGCCGCCGCGCACTGGATCGACCGCGACGCCGGCGGCAAGGTCGTCATTGTCGCCCCCCGGCCCGACTCCGGCGAGCATGCGGGCGCCTCGGTCGCCGCGCTGGAGAACCTCGCCCGCACGCTGTCGATCGAGTGGGCGCGCCACGACGTGCGCGCCACCGTCCTCGCCCCGGGCCCGGCCGTCGCGCAGGACGTGCTCGACGCCTTCGTCGCCTACCTCGCCTCGCCCGCCGGCGACTACTTCTCCGGCTGCCGGTTCGACCTGGGCGGGCGCTGAGCGGCAGGCGCGCGCACGTCCACCAGGTCGTCGATGACCCGCAGGTCCTTGACGTCGTGGGTGATCAACGGGACCTCATGGGTGTTCGCGGTGGCCGCGATGACCAAATCGACCGCTCGGCGACGCGGTTGTGCACCCCGAGTGGCCACCGCCGCGCTCAGACGACCCCATTCTCGCGCGACCGCGGCGTCAATCGGAAGCGGATCGAACGTGGCTTCGACGACACCGAGTCGCTGAGCGCGTCGGGCGCGCTCGTCAGCGTCGCGTGCCACGAGCAGACCGAAGTGCAGCTCGGCGAGCGAGGCGGCGCTGATGGCGCCTTCCAACTCGCCCGGCTGCTCGGTGCCGATGAGCACCGAGGTGTCGAGAACGGCGCGCACGTCAGGCGAACGGGTCGCTGAGGCCGGCGGGGAATCGCGTCAGATCCGCATCCAACCCGTGCGGCGCCGGTGTCGCCCAGACCTGTGCGAGCTGCGGACCGCCTACCCACTGGCGACGCCGGGCGGGCCCGAGCTGGGCCACCGGCCGGCCCGCCACGGTGATCGTGATCTGCTCGCCGGCTTCCGCCCGTCGAAGGACCCCCCCGACGTTGTTGCGCAGCTCCTTCTGAGGAATGGTGGCCATGAGGCCACGGTAGCAGAACTGCTACCGAGGATCTGGCGCGGGCGGGTTCGTGGGCTACCTCCGTCCGTCCGACGTTAGGTCGTCATCCCCACGAACTGCCCGCCGGTGACGTTGAGCACCTGGCCGTGCACGTAGTTCGACCACGGCGAGCACAGGTAGAAGATGCCGCCGGCGGCCTCCTCGGGGGTGCCCGGCCGGCCGAGCGGGATGAGCATGGCAGCCATCCCGCGCATCTGGTCGGGGATCCCGAGCTGGATCTTCTCCCCGCCGATCTCCATCGTGTTGGACTCCTCCTTGGAGGCGGTCAGTCGCGTCTCGATGTAGCCGAAGGCCACGGCGTTGACGTTGATCTTGAACTGGCCCCACTCCTTGGCCAGCGTCTTGGTCAGGCCGACGACGGCGTTCTTGGCCGACGAGTAGTTGGCCTGGCCGGCGTTGCCCATCGTGCCGGAGATCGACGAGACGTTGACGATCTTGCGAAAGACCTCGACGCCCTCCTCACGCTCCTGCTTGGCGGGCTCGCGCAGGTGCGGCGCGGCCGCGCGGCAGACGCGGAAGGGGACGATCGAGTGGATGTCGAGCATCTTCTGGAACTGGTCGTCGCTCATCTTGTGGATCGGCGCGTCGAGCGTGTAGCCCGCGTTGTTGACGACGATGTCCAGGCGGCCGAACGCGTCGACCGCGGTGGCGACGAGCTCGTCGCAGGCGCCCTCCCTGGTCAGGTCGCCGCCGTAGACGGCCGTGTCGCCCGCGATCTCCGAGGCGGTCTGCTGCGCGACGTCGGCGTCGAGATCGTTGATGAGCACCTTGGCGCCCTGCTCGCAGAGCAGCTCCGCCGTCGCCCGGCCGATGCCCCGCGCCGAGCCGGTGACGATCGCCACCTGTCCGTCCAGAACTCCCATGTCTCGCTGACTCCTTGTCGTCGGTCGTCGGGTCGTTCGCGAGCCGGGACGATATCCGGGGCGTCCGCCCCTGGCTGTCCGGCCAGGGCCGCGCCGGCCCTACGTCGCTCGCGGCCGCACGCTCAGGCCCGTCCTGGCTCCCGTGATGAGCGCGTGCTTGTTGTGGACGCCGGGCAGGCCGCCCGCGAAGCCGCCGGGCGTGAAGTACCAGCCATCGAAGGCCCGCCGATCGAACACGTTCACCAGCGTGGGGTAGTACAGCGCCAGGGCCGGCACGTCGCGCGCGACCACCTGCTGCATGCGCGCGACGAGACGGCGGCGCGCGGGCCCGTCCGGTGTGACGAGCTGGCGCCGCGCGAGCCGGTCGAACTCGCGGTCCACCCAGCCCTGGGCTCCCTGCAGGCGCTCGCCCACGGTCGACGCGTAGAAGGTGCGCAGGTTGTCGGGGTCGGCGTTGGGCGCGGTCCCGCCCGGGCCGGGGTACAGGCCGAGGACGATCTCGTCGGCCCCCTCCTGCAGGCGGCCGAACAGCGTCGGCAGGTCCACGGCCTGCGGGCGCAGCGTGACCCCGACGGCCTTCAGCGCGTCGACGAGCAGCGGGAGCACGGCCGGCAGCGGGCTGTTGGCGGTCAGGATCGAGAAGGAGAGCGCTTCACCGTCGCGGCCGCGGCGCACGGCGCCCGGCCGTGGGCGCCGGTAGCCCGCCTCGTCCAGCAGCCGCTCGGCTGCGACCGGGTCGAACGCGTACTGCTCGACGGGGACGTGGTAGGGGTGGTCGCGGGGCAGGAAGCCCGGGTTGCCGGGCCGGCCGTTGCCCCCGAGCAGGCGCTCGACGATCGCGCCGCGGTCGATCGCCAGCGCGCAGGCCCTCCGGAAGCGGCGATCGGCCAGGCCCCCGCCGCGGGCGAGGTTGAAGATGAGCGGAAACGAGAAGCTGCCCGTGTCGCTGATCATCCCGTAGCGGTCCCCGCCGCGAAACGGCGCGAGGGCATCGGGCGCGATGCCCTCCGCCGGCGTGTCCGCGGCGTCGATCTGCCCGGCCTGCAGCGCGACCAGCTCGTCGTTGACCGGGTGCAGCTCGACGCGGCGCACGAACGGCCGCCCGAGGAAGTGGCGCTCGTTGGCCAGGTACAGGGCGGCGCCCTCTCCCGGGGAGAGCTCCAGCAGGCGGTAGGCCCCTGAGCCGATCAGCACGTCGCGCTCCTGCGCGCGCGGAGCGTCCTCGATCTCGGACCAGATGTGCCGCGGGATGATCGGCACCGCGCCCGCGACCGCCTCCAGGAACGTGCTCGCCGGCAGCTCGAGCTCGATCTCCACGGTCCGCCTGCCCGTCGCGCGGGCGCCGCGCACCCCGCGCGGCTGGGCGACCAGCAGCGGCCCGAGCGGCTGGGAGGCGAAGTACTCGAAGGTGAAGGCGACGTCGTGCGCGGTGAGCGCGCGCCCGTCGTGCCAGCGCACGCCGTCGCGCAGCTCGAAGGTATGCGTGCGCCCGTCGCGCGACCGGCGGTGGCGGCGCGCCAGCCAGGGCAGCAGCCGCCCGGAGGCGTCCTTCCACAGCAGCGTGTCGTAGATCAGGCTCATCTGCACGTAGCCCGGGCCGGCGATGTAGGCGAACGGCGACGGGAAGCCGAAGCCGCCCCCGGCGATCCGCACCGTCGACGGCTCCGGGGCGGGGCTGGAGCGACCGCACGCCCCGAGGTACAGGGCGCCCGCCGCCATCGTCGAGCTGCGCACGAACGTGCGCCGGCTCATGCGCTCAGCCATCGGCTCCCCGGCTCCTCGCCGTCGACGAGGCACCCGTCCTCGAGCGCCACGACGCGGTCGGTGACCTTGCGCACCACCGCCATGTCGTGGGAGACGAGCACGAGCCCGAGGCCCATCTCGACCTGCAGCTCGCGCAGCACGACGAGCAGCCGCGCCTGCTCGGAGGCGTCGAGCATGCTCGTCGGCTCGTCGGCCACGAGCAGCTTGGGGCCGGCGGCCAGGGCCCGGGCGAGCGCCACGCGCTGCAGCTGGCCGCCCGACAGCTCGTGGGCCCGCGCGGTGAGAAAGCCCCGGGACGCCGGCAGCCCGACCGCATCGAGCATCCGGCCCGCGGTCTCGTCGGCGGCGCCGCAGCCCGCGGCCGCGACGTCCAGCGGCTCACGCACCAGCTCGGCGACGGTGAGCCGCGGCGACAGCGCATTCCACGGATCCTGCATCACGAGCTGGATCCGGCGGCGCGCCGTGCGCCGGGAACGGCGCCAGGAGCGCGTCAGCGGGGCGCCCTCCAGGGTCACGGCGCCGGCGTCGGGCGCCAGGTGGCCGGAGAGGATGCGCGCGCGCGTCGTCTTCCCGCTGCCCGAC
>JACCQW010000473.1 GCA_013813955.1 Solirubrobacterales bacterium | reverse complement strand
AGCGCGTGCGGCCGATCACGATCGGCTTCACCGCGGTGCGCAGCCTGCTGACCGGCCGCGTGGCCGGCGCGACGGCGTTCTGGAACGCCGAGGGCGTCGCGCTGCGCGCCCGGCGCCCGGACGTGCGCGAGTTCCGCGTCGACGAGTTCGGGGCACCCGCCTACCCCGAGCTCGTGCTCACGGTGACTCGCGCGACGCTGCAGGACTCACCGGCGCTCGTGCGCGCGACGGTCGCCGCGGTGGCACGCGGCTACCGCGAGGTGATCGCCGATCCCGAGACCGGCGTCCAGGCCCTGCTCGCCCGCACGCAGGGCCTGGAGCGCGAGGCGCTGCAGCGCGAGCTCGACGCGGTGTTGCCGGCGTTCACGGCAGGGGCCCGCGCGTACGGCGAGCTCGATCGCGGCCGCCTGCGCGCGTGGGCGCGCTGGGAGAAGCGCTTCGCGATCACCGAGCGCGAGCCAGAGGTCACCCTGGCCTTCGACGGGCGCTACGTGCCCGCGGGCGGGCGCGACTGAGCCAGGCCGCTGACCAGATCCCCGCCTTCGCGCGCCATCCGCGAGCGCGGCACGACCAGGTCGAAGCCGGCGGCCAGCGCGCCGGCGCGCACCTCGGCCTCCACGTGGCTGTAGAAGGCCAGGGTGCGCACGCCGGCCGGCAGCCCCGACAGCACCGCCGCGCCGTCCACGTCCCCCGTGGTCAGGTCGACGACGAGCACGTCGCGGCCGGCGACGCGCTCGCGGACCGCGGCCACCGTGCCGACGAGCTCGACCTCGTGGCCCGCCCCGGCCATCATCGACTGCACCTTGGAGCCGAAGAGCAGGTCGGGCACCAGGGCCAGGACGCTGGCCACGGCGCGCTACTGCGAGCGGATGCGCTTGAAGTCGTCGCGCACCGACTGCGGGCGGCCCCACATCTGCGTGACCTCGACGCGGCCCGAGCGCGTCTGGCGCACGACGAGCTCACCGGCGATGCCCGCGTCGTCGAGCAGCTTCAGCGCGCCGTGCACGGTGGGCGCGGACGCCGCGTGGCCGAAGCGGTGGGCGACGAGCAGCCGCCAGTGCCAGTCGTGCTTGGAGTACGGCTGGGCGTTGCAGGTGACGAGGTAGACCGCGGTGTCGATGTAGCGCTCCTCGTCGGCGATGCGCAGGTCGAGCTCGAGGTCGGTCCAGTCGTCGGGCAGCGAGTCGACGATCTGCGAGAACGTGTCGGCGAGGGCCACGGGGCAAGAGTAGTGGTCCGCGTATCCTCGAAGGGTGGCCACGACCGACACCCCCACCGCCGAGTACCGCGTGCTCACCGAGGGCTGCGCGCTCGTCGACCGCTCCGAGCGGGGCAAGCTCGCGCTGACCGGCGCGGAGGCCGCGTCGTTTCTCTCCGGTCAGGTGACCAACGACGTCGAGGCGCTCGCCGAGGGCACCGGCTGCTACGCAGCCTTTCTGACGCACAAGGGCAAGATGCTCGGCGACCTGCGCATACTGCGGGTCGGCGCGCCGGGCGTTCCCGGCTCCGAGCTGCTGCTCGACACCGAGCGCGTCGCGCTGCAGGCGCTCTTCGACCTGATCCGCCGCTTCAAGATCGGCTTCGACGTCGAGGTCCACAAGCGCACGCTCGAGTCCGGGCTGCTGTCGCTGATCGGTCCGGGCGCCCGCGAGGTCGCCGGCGCCGCGGACCTGCCCGAGACCGAGCACGCGCACCGCGCCGACGAGATCGGTGATCGCCCCGCGCGGCTCGTCGTCACCGACACCGGCCTCGACGTGCTCTGCGACGCGGCCGACACCGACGCGGTGGAGGCGGCGCTGCGCGCGCAAGGCGCCGAGCCGGCGTCCGAGGCGGCCGCCGAGATCGTGCGCGTCGAACGCGGGCGCCCGCGCTACGGCGTTGACACGGACGACGCGACGATCCCCCAGGAGGCCGGCCTCAACGAGCGCGCGGTGAGCTTCACGAAGGGCTGCTACGTCGGCCAGGAGACGGTGGCGCGCCTGTTCTACCGCGGCAAGCCCAACCGCCACCTGCGCGGCCTGGCCCTCAGCGAGCCGGCGCCGGTGGGCGCGGCGCTGCACCTGGGCGAGCGCGAGGTCGGGCGGCTGACGAGCTCGGTGATCTCCCCCGCGCTCGGCCCGATCGCGCTCGCGCTCGTGCGGCGCGAGGCCGCGCCGGGCGACACCCTCGCCGTGCACGGCGGCGCGACGGCCACGGTGGTCGAGCTGCCGTTCATCCCGCGCTAGCGACGAACGCCTCCAGCCGCGCGCGGTCGGGCACTGGGTCGAGGTCCAGCGCGGGCGCGTCATGGCCGGCGAGCCACGTCTGCACGATGCGCGCTTCGCCGACCGCGTCGG
>JACCQW010000450.1 GCA_013813955.1 Solirubrobacterales bacterium | reverse complement strand
GTCCAGGCGCGAGTCCATGCACGTCACGATCGCCAGCCGTCGCCGGGGGCGGAGGTTCAGATGCTGCGTGGGCACCGAGGCCGCGAAGGCCCGGTTGTTGGCGACCAGCTCGTCGATCACGTCCATTCACCGCACCCTAGACATCGCCGCGGAAGGTCAGTCCAGGACGGTGCCGCGTTTGGCCCCGTGGACAGCCGCTTCGCCCCGGGCTTGTCCAACGCGTCGTTCCACAGCGTGCGAGCACCGCGTAGGCTCTCGCGCCGTGTGCCGGGTCATGGCCTACGTTGGCGACCCCATCGAGCTCGACGGTCCACTCTTCGTGGCCGAGAACTCGCTGATCCGCCAGTCGGTCGCCGCGCGACTCATGTCGCTGCTCAATATCGGCGGCTTCGGGTTGGTCGCCTGGGAGGAGAGCTCCCGGCACCCGGAGCGGCCCTTCGTCTACCGGACGACCAACGTGCCCGTCTTCGATCGCAACCTCAAGTCGCTCGCCCAGAAGGTGCACGCGACATCGATGATCGCGCATATCCGCGGCGTGATCTACGACCCCGGCGAGACCGTCGGCGCACAGAACCTGCACCCGTTTCGCTTCCGTGGCGCGCATGTGGCCCTGGCCCAGAACGGCGACCTGTTCCGGTTCGGCGAGATGCGCTACGACCTCGTTGACGTCGTGGGGCCCGAGCTGGCGCGTTGCGTGGAGGGCACCACGGACACGGAGTGGGTCTACGCGCTGGTGCTGTCGCGCCTCGAGGACCCCTTCGGACCTGCGACCGCTGAGGAGATGGCCGCCGCCGCCGAGGAGTCGCTGCGGATCCTCGGCGAGGTGCGCTCCCGTCACGGGATCGAGACGCAGTCTCCGGTCAACCTCGTCATCGGGGACGGCCGCAGCCTCGTCGCCACCCGCTTCTGTTTCGACTACGGGTGGTACCCCGACGACGACTCGTTCTTCGCCGGCGAACGCGAGTTCGACTTCACGACGCTGTGGTTCGCCGTGGGCGAGGGCTTCAGCGAGCTCGACGATTCCTGGGACATCCGCTTCGGCAGCAGCGCGAGAGCCGCGATCATCGCCTCCGAACCTGTGGGGTCCGACTCGATCGGCTGGCTCGAGGTCCCCGAGTACTCGATGGTGGTCATCACCCGTGACGACGATCGCATCTCCGTCGACGTCCGGGAGCTTGATCTGTGAGCCCGGTTGCGACCCTCGCCCGTTCCGAGCTGTTCGGTGCGCTCGGGCGTCCCGTCCACGAGGACGTCGCCCGGCTCATGAGCGAAGTCTCGTTCGCAGCCGGCGAGGTCGTCTTTCGACAAGGCGAACGGGGAGACGGGCTGATCCTCGTGGCCGACGGCGGACTGGAGGCGCTGCTGGAAGTGCCGGGGGCACCTCCGGTGCGCCTGAGCTCGATCGCTGCCGGTCAGATCGTCGGTGAGCTGTCGCTGCTGGGCGACGGTGTGAGAACGGCGACCGTGCGCGCCGTGGTTCCGACCACCGGCTGGGCGCTCGCACGCTCGGCCTTCGATGTTCTGCGCCACGATGTGAGGCCCGCCGCCTCGGCGGTGGTCCGCGCGATCGGCACTCACGCGGTCCAGCGGCTGGATCAGCTCCACCGCCGCTGTGCCGCCGAGCTGGAGGGAGAGCCCGAGGAGGAACCGCTCCGATCGAGCATCGGTGAGGTGTCGCCCGACCGGGGGGAGGTCGACTACCTGGCCGGGGTCCTGTTCTTCGGGGACTTCACGCGAGCGCAGATCGTCCAGGTCACCGAGGGCTTGCCGCGCCTGGCGGTCTCGCGCGGCGCGGTGCTCACCCCGGCGGGCGACCAGCCATCCGCCCTATGGGTCGTGGTGCGCGGCGCGGTGGAAACCAGGATGCGAGGCGCCGGCGCGACGCGCTCGCTGCGCCTGGCCGGCCCGGGGCGGGCCGTGGGCCATGTCGGGCTGCTGGGCCGGGAGGCGTTCGTCGCGCGCCTCGAGAGCCGGGCGCGTGAGCGCTCGATCCTCATCGAGGTACCGTGGCCACGGGTACGTGAGTTGCTGATCGACGATGCACCGGCGTCGCGACGCTTCGCGGCCGCACTGTGGACGGACGTGGTGCGCGCCTTGCAGCACGGAGAGCGCCCGCTCGCACGAACGCGCAGCACCACCGGCGCGAGGCGACGGGCCCGCGCCGGCGTGTGAGCGCGCCGCAAGGTGGTGGCTGGGCGAACCCTTCCGGGCGCAGGCCCGATACTGGTGCGGTGACCGAGCGCAACGTGATGGGTGCCGAGCTCGAGCCGTGCGGCACCGACCCGATGACCGGCTTCTACCGCGACGGGTGCTGCAGCACGGGTCCCGAGGACCGAGGCAGCCACACGATCTGCGCCGTCGTCACGGCGGAGTTCCTCGAGCACCAGCGCGCGATCGGCAACGACCTCAGCACACCGGTGGCCCAGTACGACTTCCCGGGCCTCGTGCCCGGGGACCGCTGGTGCGTCACCGCCGCCAACTGGCTGCGCGCCCATGAGGATGGCGCGGCCGCCTACGTGGTGCTGGCGTCCACACACGAGCGGGCGCTGCAGATCGTTCCGCTCGACGCGCTGCGCCAGCACGCCGTCGACGTCCCCGCGGATCCCGGCGCCCTCGGGGACTGAGGGGTCACCCGCCGCGGATCTGCCGGGCCGCGACGGCGATCGTCTTGACGACGTACATCACAGAGAGCACGAAGAACAGCGCGCCGATCGCGGCGCGGACCTGCTCGGTCTGAAGCGGCGTGCGGCTGGCGACCGGCTCGGCCAGGCCGTCTCCGACCTTCGCGCGCCAGCCCTGCAGCCCTGCCGTTCCGAGTTGTGTCGCCGATGCCATGTGGCCTCCTTGGTCGATGTTCTCCCGGCCTTCCCCGCGGAGCGCGGGCGCGAACGGTCACCGCGGGCCGAGCTCGTTGCGAAAGGACTCCGCCGAGATGACGGCCGCGCCCGCGATGCGGGCCTGGTCGGCGAGCCAGTGATCGGACGTCACCACGCGGATGGCGCCGGGCTGAGGGTCCAGGCCGATGCGTCGCACGATCTCGAAGTCCGCCGCATCGCGCCTGGGTCGCGGCGCGTGCGCGACCTCGATGACCGTCGAGGTGATCGGCGGGCGCGGGCGCTGCTCGAAGACGACGGTGACGTCGTCGCCGTTGCCTGCAGCGAAGCGCTCGAGCAGGTCGACGAGCCCGACCATGGCCGCGTGGCGGTCCTTCCACCACCCGTCGGGGCGGGTGCCGATCACGTTCATGCCGTCCACGAGCCAGCGCAAGCCGGTGAAGCTAGGGCTTCAGGCGGACCGGCAGCGTCTTCAGCTGGTTGACGAACGGTGACTCGGCGTACTGCGGCGCGCCGGCGAGCTCGATCGCCGGGTAGCGCGCAAGCGTCTCCTCGAGCAGGATCGTCAGCTCCAGGCGGGCCAGCGCGGTGCCCAGGCAGAAATGCCGCCCGCCGGCGCCGAAGGCCTGGTGCTCGGGGTTGCGCGTGACATCGAAGCGGTCGGGGTCCTCGTAGCGCGTCTCGTCGCGGTTGGAGGAGACGTACCACATGACGACCTTCTCGCCCTCGCCGATCGTCTGGCCGCCGAGCTCCGTGTCGCGCGTCGCGGTGCGGCGGAAGTGCGCGAACGCGGGGAACATCCGCAGCGACTCCTCGACGGCGGAGGGCACCAGCGACGGATCGGCGAGCAGCAGGTCGCGCTGGTCGGGGTGCTCCATCAGCGCGCGCATGCCGCTGCAGTAGGTCGCCTTCGTGCTGTCGTTGCCCGCGGCCACCAGCAGGAAGAAGCCCATGACGATCTCGTGCTCCTCGAGGCGCTCGCCGTCGATCTCGGCGTTGACCAGCACGCTCGTGAGGTCGTCGGTCGGGCGCTCGCGGCGCTCGGCGACGAGCTGCTGGCAGCGCTGGAACAGCTCGGGCACGTCGCGCTGCATCACCGTCGCCGTGCCCTCCGGGCTGATGTCGGGGTCGCCGGCTCCCAGGATCGCGTTCATCAGCCGCGCCCAGGTCGCGTCCTCCTCGCTCGGTACGCCCATGAAGCTGCCGATCACACGCGAGACGACCGGCTGCGCGACGTCGGTGACCAGGTCACAGGTCTCCCGGCCGGCGAGCCCGTCGAGGACGCTCGCGGTGATCTCGCGGATCGCGGGCTCGTGCTCGGCGATCCGCCGCGGGGTGAAGCCGCGCTGGAAGAGCGCCTTGAGGCGGTCGTGCTTGGGCGGGTCCATCGCGATGAACATCGCCCGGACGAGCTCGAGCGGCATGATCGCGTCTGTCACCGCGGTCACCCCGCCGAGGTGCGAGGAGTAGGTCTCCCAGTCGCGGCTGACGGCGTGGACGTCATCGGCCGTGGTGACCGACCAGTAGCCCGCCTCGTCGGGGTACTCGCTGATGCGCGCGGTCCAGTGCACCGGGCACTCCGCGCGCATCCGCCTGAACGTCTCGTGCGGCGGGCCGTCCTGCCACAGCTCGCGCTCGGTGACGAGGACCTCGTTCAGCGGCAACGGTTCGACGGACATCGGCCACCCCTGGGTCGGCGGGTCGGAGAGGCCGACCCTACCCCGGCGACATGGTCGCCGTCGAACGCACGACGCCGTCCTGCTGCAGCCGCTCGATCTCGCCGGCGTCGGTCCCGAGCACCTCGGCGAGGACCTCGTCGGTGTGCTCGCCCAGCAGCGGGGCGCGGCTGGCGGCGATCCGGTCGAATGCGCCGAAGCGCACCGGCGAGCCGGGCATGAGGTACTCGCCGATGCCCGGCTGCTCGACCACGTCGAACATCGGGTTGGCCGGCGAGCAGCGCGGGTCCTCGTCGACGAGCTGCGTGAACGTCTGGTAGGGCCCCCAGCAGACGCTGTGAGCATCGAAGATCTCGCGGATCTCGTCGAGCGTGCGGCTGATGGTCCAGGGCTTGAGCGCCGCGCCGATCACCTCGCGCGCCTCGAAGCGGTCGCCCTCCTTGGTGAGGTCGACGCCGAGCAGCTTCTCGATCGAGCCGACCGCCTCCTGCAGGTCCGTGGCCTCGACGAGGCTCTTCCACTGGCGCCCGGTCAGCCCGACGATCATGATGCGGCGCCCCTCCTTGGTCATGAAGTCGCGGCCGAAGGCGCCGAAGAGGTAGTTGCCGTCCTTGAGGCGTTCGGTGCGGTTGACCTGGGCCTCGGCGATCTTGCCGAGGTTCCCGACCATCGCGAAGGCCACGTCGGCGAGCGCGATCTCGACCAGCTGCCCCTCGCCGGTCTTGCGGCGGTGGCGCTCGGCGGCCAGCAGGGCGGCCGCGGTCAGCGTCCCGGTGATCGCGTCCCACGCGGGCAGCAGGTGGTTGAACGGGACGGCCACGTGCCGGGGCCCGGTCGCCCAGGGGAACCCCGTCGATGGGTTGATCGTGTAGTCGACCGCCGACGAGCCGTCGTGGTTGCCGGTGATGACGACCATGATGAGGTCGGGCCGGCGCTCGGCCAGCTTGGCGTAGTCCAGCCAGCCCGAGGCAGGAAAGTTGGTCAGGAACATCCCGGCGTCCTCGCCCGGCGCGCAGATGAGCTCGGTCAGCAGATCCCGCCCGGCAGGCGCGCGCAGGTCGACCTCGATCGAGCGCTTGCCCTTGTTCATCCCGGCCCAGAAGAGGCTGTCTCCGTCCTCGGTGACCGGCCAGCGCGTGCGATCCAGACCGCCGCCGATCGGGTCGAAGCGGATCACGTCCGCTCCCATCTGGGCAAGCGTCATCCCCCCGAGCGGCGCGGCGACGAACGCCGACCCCTCGACGACCCGCATGCCTTCGAGGATCCCCGCCATGTGCACCTCCGCTCGTACTGGTCACCCAACACTTTCGCACAGGGAGGGCCGCATCCAGAACGCGGTCGGGCCGGGCGCGCGTATGCTCGGCCGCGTGTCGGCACCGGAGGGCGTTCATCTCGATCTCATGACGCGATCGTCGCGCTCGCCGATGGGGAC
>JACCQW010000437.1 GCA_013813955.1 Solirubrobacterales bacterium | reverse complement strand
GCGTGGACGTCGCGGTCGAGGCCGTGCTGGGCTTCCGCGGCGCGCACCACGCACAGGCCGCGCGCCTGCTCGACGGCGGGTCTGCCGCGCTGGCCACCGACGACGGGTCGATCGGCCACCACGGCCTGGTGACCGACCTGCTGGCCGCGCGCCTTGACGACGACGACCACGCGGTGGTGTACGCGTGCGGCCCGCCCGGCATGCTCGAGGCGGTGCGCGTGCTGTGCACCGGCCGCGGGGTGGCGGCCCAGCTCGCGCTGGAGGCGGGGATGGCGTGCGGCTATGGCGCCTGCTTCGGCTGCGTCGTACCGGTCGCGGGCGGCGGCTATGCGCGCGTGTGCGTCGACGGCCCGGTCCTGGACGCGGACCGGCTGGTCGCGGTCGGCGCCCACGCATGACCGCGCCCGTCGCCTTCTGCGGCCTGCGACTCGCACATCCGATCGTCAACGGGTCGGGCACCTTCGACGCGATCGCCGCGCGACAGGCCTTCGGCGACGCGCTGGTCGAGCGATTCCCGTTCAGCGCGTTCGTCTCCAAGACGATCACGCTGGCCCCGCGCACGGGCAACGCGCCGCCGCGCCTGTGGGAGACAGCGGGCGGGATGCTCAACTCGATCGGCCTGCCCAACAGGGGCCTGGTCGGCTATCTCGAGCACGACCTGCCCGAGCTCGCGCGGCTCCCCGTCCCGCTCATCACGAACGTCATGGGGTCCACGGCCGACGAGGTCTCCCAGCTGGTCGAGGCCGTGGGGGCCCGCGAGGAGATCGCCGCGATCGAGCTCAACGTCTCGTGCCCCAACGTGAGGACGGGCCTGGACATCGGCGCCGATCCGGCGTCGCTGGGCGAGCTGGTGCGCGCAGTGCGCCCGCGCACGGGCAAGCCGCTGATCGTCAAGCTCACGCCGAACACCGCCGACGTCGCGGCGGTGGCGGCCGTTGCCGAGGCCGAGGGCGCCGACGCGGTCTCGCTCGTCAACACGCTGCGCGCGACGGTGCTGGCGCCGGGTGTGAGCCGTCCGTGGCTCGGCGGCGGGACCGGCGGGCTGTCGGGCGCGGCGATCCGCTCCGTCGCCCTCGCGCAGGTCGCCGCGGTGGCCGCGCGCACGTCGCTTCCGGTCGTCGGGATGGGCGGCGTCTGCTGTGGATCGGACGCTCGCGACCTGCTGGCCGTGGGGGCTACGCTAGTGGCGGTGGGCACGGAGAGCTTTCGCGACCCACGGGCGGGAGCGCGCATCGCGTCCGAGCTAAAAGCCCTGCAAAATCCGGGGAAACGCTCGACCAGCCTAGACACGCGTCGAGCTGAGGTCGAGGTACAGGTGAATTCGCCGGATTCGTCTTGCGGGTCCCAATCGAAGTTGTAGTATCGGCGCGTCCGATGCCGCCGGCCACGAACACCGCCCCCAAGCAGTCAGCGGCTCCTGAGCGCTCTCTCACGCAGCGTCTGCACGCGCTCGAGCGCGCCAACGAGATCCGCACGCGGAGGGCGCAGCTCAAGCGCGATCTCAAGGGCGGACGTGTCTCGATCCACGCGCTGCTGCTCGACCCGCCGGCCTACGTGGAGACGGCGAAGGCGTTCGACATGCTCCTCGCCGTGCCCAAGTACGGGCGCGTGAAGGTCAACAAGATCCTGGCGCAGTGCCGCATCTCACCGAGCAAGACCATCGGCGGGCTGTCCGAACGCCAGCGTGCCGAGCTCGTCTCGCTCCTGCGGCGCTAGCCGGGGCACCCGTGGCCCGCGCGGTGGTCATCACCGGCCCCTCCGGGGTGGGCAAGGGCACGCTGATCCGGTCGCTGTGCGAGCGCCTGCCCGAGCTCGAGCTGGCGGTCTCCGCCACCACGCGCCAACCGCGGCCCGGGGAGACCGACGGCGAGGACTACTGGTTTCTCTCGGCGGCGCAGTTCGATGCGCGCGTGCGCGCCGGCGCCTTCGTGGAGCACGCCGACTACGCGGGTGCGCGCTACGGCACGCTGCGCTCCGAGCTGGAGAGCAGGATGGCGGCTGGCATCCCCGTGGTGCTGGAGATCGAGGTCCAGGGCGCGCGCCAGGTGCGTGAGTCGATGCCAGCGGTCCTGCAGGTGTTCATCGCGCCGCCGTCGCTGGATGCGCTGCGCGCCCGGCTGGTCGGCCGCGGGACCGACGATCCCGAGCAGGTGGAGGCCCGGCTGCGCACGGCCGAGGAGGAGCTCGCTGCGCAGGACGAGTTCGCGCGGGTGGTCGTCAACGACCGCCTGGAGGATGCCGTCACAGAGCTCGTGGAGGTCGTCCGCCCGGCGACCGGTACCCTGTGAGCATGATCTCTCCTCGCATCGACCGTCTCCTGGACAACGTCGACTCCAACTACGCGTCCGTTCTCGTGGCCGCCAAGCGCGCCCGCCAGATCAACTCCTACTACCACAACCTCGGCGAGGGGACGTTCGACGAGTTCCCGCCCCCGATGGTGGACACCGGCTCCAAGAACTACCTCACGATCGCGCTCGAGGAAGTCGCCGCCGGCAAGCTGAAGTACCAGTACCGCTAGACGGGTACGTCACAGCCATGGCGCGGATCCTGCTCGGAGTCAGTGGCGGGATCGCCGCCTACAAGGCGCTCGAGCTCGTGCGGCTGGCCACGGGCGCCGGCCACGCGGTCCGCGCGATCCAGACGCCGACCAGCCAGCGCTTCGTCGGCGCCGCGTCGTTCGCCGCGCTGACCGGCGCGCCCGTGCTCGTCGACGAGTTCGAGCTCGATCCGGCGCGCGGCACGTTCGCCGATCAGAGCGTGCCCGGGCACGACCCGCCCGGGCACGACCCGCTCAGCCACCTCGAACTTGTGCGCAACGCAGACGCGTTCCTCGTCGCGCCGGCCTCGGCGAACACGATCGCCAAGCTCGCGCACGGCCTGGCCGACAACCTGCTGACGAGCGCCGCCCTGGCCGCCACCTGCCCCGTGCTCGTGGCGCCGGCGATGAACAACCACATGTACGAGCACCCCGCGACGCAGGCCAACCTGGCCACACTGCGTTCACGCGGGCTGACCGTGCTCGAGCCGGGCACCGGGCGCCTGGGCTCGGAGCACGAGTGGGGGAT
>JACCQW010000436.1 GCA_013813955.1 Solirubrobacterales bacterium | reverse complement strand
AGCCGAGGGTCGTGCACGTCGATGCCTCGAACACCATCGTGACCGTCGACGATGCCGTGGCCGAGCTGTTCTCCGCGGAGCTGCCCGCATGAGCGCCCGGCCGAAGATCGCGACCGCCCCGGCCGCGAAGGGCAAGCCCGTCACCCTGTCGACACTGGCCGAGCGCAAGGCCCTCGGCGAGCCGATCGCGATGGTCACCGCCTACGACTACCCGAGCTCCCAGGTCGCCGAGGAGGCCGGCGTCGACATGGTCCTCGTCGGCGCCTCCGCTGCCATGACCGTGCTCGGCTACCCGAGCACGGTGCCGATCACGCTCGACGAGATGCTGATGCTGACCGCCGCAGTCCGGCGCGGTCTACAGACCCCGATGCTGGTGGGTGACCTGCCCTTTGGCTCCTACGAGGTCTCCGACGAGCAGGCCGTCACCACCGCGCAGCGCTTCGTCAAGGAGGCGGGCTGCGACGCCGTCAAGCTCGAGCGCGGTGGCTCCTCGGTGGACCGCGCGGGCGCAATCGTCGCGGCGGGGATCCCCGTCATGGGCCACGTCGGCCTGACGCCTCAGACCGCGACGGCACTCGGTGGCTACCGCTCGCAGGGTCGCACCGCCGAGCGGGCGCTCGAGGTCTGCGAAGACGCGCTGGCCCTGCAGGACGCCGGCTGCTTCGCGATCGTCTTCGAGGCCATCCCGTCCGGAGTCTCCGAGGCGCTGATGCCGCGCATCGGGATCCCGGTGATCGGCATCGGCGCGGGCCCGGCCACCGACGGCCAGGTGCTCGTCTTCCACGACCTGCTGGGCATCCGCGAGGGCCTCGGCGCTCGCTTCGTCAAGCGCTACGCCGACCTGCAGGACGAGATGACGGCGGGCGTCGCCGCCTACGCCGAGGACGTGCGGACCGGCCGCTATCCCGAGCCCCGGCACGGTTACTCGATCGACGCGGAGCAGCTGGCCGCGTTCCGGGAGCAGCTCTGACATAGAGTGCCGCGCCCATGGCCCGGCTCTCCCAGGTTTTCGCCCCGAAGGACCGCGAGTTCTTCGACCTCTTCGAGGAGGCGGCCGCCAACATGCTGCGCGCCGCCGACCTGCTCGACCAGATGCTGCGCTCCTATCCCGAGCGGGCCGACCTGGCGCGCGACATCCTCATCTGCGAGCAGGAGGGCGACCGGATAACCCACGACACGATCCAGCGCCTGAACTCGACGTTCGTGACGCCGATCGACCGCGAGGACATCCTGGCCCTGGCCTCCGGACTGGACGACATCGTCGACTTCACCGAGGAGGTCGCCGACTACCTCGGCCTGTACAAGATCGAGGCCCCGATGGAGCAGGCCCAGCGCCTGGCCGAGATCCTCACGCAGGCCTGCCGGCAGGTGCACGAGGCGATGCCCCGGATGCGCGGCTTCAAGGACGTCTCCCATTACACGGGCGAGATCCACCGCCTCGAGAACGACGGCGACCGGGTGACCCGCGAGGCGGTGGCGTCCCTGTTCGACACGGGGATCGACCCGATGGTCGTGATCCGCTGGAAGGACATCTTCGAGCGCCTGGAAGAGGCGATCGACGCTACCGAGCAGGTCGCCAACGTGCTGTCGAACATCGTCGTCAAGAACTCCTAGCGACCCCCGGGGCCTCCCGTGGACAGCGACATCATCCTCGTCATCGTCGTGGGCACCGCGCTCGCGTTCGACTTCACCAACGGCTTCCATGACACTGCGAACGCGGTCGCGACGTCGATCTCCACGCGGGCGCTGGCCCCGCGGACCGCGGTCACGCTTGCCTCGATCCTGAACTTCGCCGGCGCCTTCATCTCGCTGGAGGTCGCCGCCACGGTGGCCGGCGGCATCGTGGAGGCCGACATCGTGTCGCCGACGGTCATCTTCGCCGGGCTCATCGGGGCAATCTTCTGGAACCTGCTGACCTGGTACTTCGGGCTGCCCTCCAGCTCCTCGCACGCCCTGATCGGCGGCGTGGTGGGCGCCGCGTTCGCCGCCGGCGGGCTGAACGCCATCCAGGGCGGCGGGCTCCTGGAGAAGGTCATCGTCCCGGCGCTGGTGGCCCCGATCGTCGCGTTCGTGGCCGCGGGCGGCGCGATCCTCATCACCTACCGGATGGTGGGCCGCCTGCGGCCGGGGCCGGTGAACCGCGGCTACCGGCTCGGCCAGATCGCCAGCGCCAGCCTGCTCGCGCTCTCCCACGGCACCAACGACGCGCAGAAGACGATGGGCATCATCACGCTGGCGCTGATCGCGAACGGCGACCTCTCGGCCTCCAGCTTCGACGTGCCGACGTGGGTCATCGTCTCGTCGGCGACAGCGATCGCCCTGGGCACCTACTCCGGCGGCTGGCGGATCATCCGCACGATGGGCAGCCGCATCTTCAAGATGGACCCGGCGCAGGGCTTCGCGGCCCAGGGCGGCGGGGCGGCGGTGCTGCTATCGGCCGCCCACCTCGGCTTTCCGCTGTCGACGACGCACTCGATCACCGGCGCGGTCCTGGGCGCCGGCGCCGCCAAGAGCCTCTCCGCCGTGCGCTGGGGCGTGGCCGGCAACATCGCCGTGGCCTGGATCCTCACGCTGCCGGCCGCCGCCGGGGTCGGCGCGCTGACCTACGGCGTCAGCCGCATCTTCGGCACGGGGGCGCTGGGGCCGATGCTCATCTCCGTGTGCCTGCTGGCGCTCGTCGGCGCCGCCTTCGGCAAGCGCGTGCAGCGCGGGCCCGCTCTTACGACCGCCCCCGCCGACGCGTGATCGCCGCCGTCGACACCGACGCGCTGCTCCAGCTCATGTGGGCCGCGCCGCTGGCCGTGCTCGTGATCACGGTGGCGTGGGGAATGGTGATCCACGGCGTCACGCGCGCGGCCGACGCCCGGCGCGACGGGCGCGGCGCGCTCG
>JACCQW010000412.1 GCA_013813955.1 Solirubrobacterales bacterium | reverse complement strand
GGCGGGAGGGCGACCCCGACGGCCTGCCCCGCCAGCGGCGCGGCACGACGCCGCAGATGCACGGCCGCTATCCCGACTTCGACGTCCTCGAGCAGGCTGGCCACTGGGACGAGGTCACCCGGCGCGTCGTCCTCGCGCGGCTGCATCCGCCGCCGCTGCGCTTCTTCGACGATGCTCAGGCCCGCACGCTGGGCGCGTTCTGTGACGTGGTGCTCGCCCAGGACCGCGAGCCGCGCGTGCCGGTCCTCGCCTTCGTCGACGCCAAGCTGCACGAGGGGCGCCTGGACGGCTTCCAGTACGCCGACATGCCTGACGATCGCCAGACGTGGCGGCTGGTGGCGCGCGGGCTCGACGAGGCGGCGAGCGAGCGCGGCGCGCCGTCCTACGGCGAGGCCGAGGTCGACACGCAGCTCGCGGTCTGCGAGGCGTTCGCCGACGGCGAGCTCGCGGGCGGCGTGTGGGAGCAGCTCGGCGTCGAGCACGCGTGGGCGGTCGTGATGCGCGCGGTGCTCGGGGCCTTCTACTCGCATCCGTGGGCGTGGAACGAGATCGGCTTCGGAGGTCCCGCCTACCCGCGCGGCTACATGCGTCCCGGCATCGGCCAGAAGGAGCCGTGGGAGGGCGAGGACGGCTTCCCGCTCGACCCCGTCCCCGACGTGCGCGATCGCCTCGAGGGCCCCGGGTGAGGGGGCCGCGGAACAACGACTCGCGGTTCCTGCTCGACGTGCACCGGCGCGGCGTCCCGGGCCGCGACCGCATGCGCACCTACCGCGACGACGACGAGGTAGACCTGGCAATCGTCGGCTGCGGGGCCGGCGGCAGCGTGCTCGCCCAGCGCCTGGCGCGACGCGGCTGGCGGATCGTCGTGCTGGAGGCCGGCCCGTTCTGGGATCCCGACACCGACTGGGTCTCCGACGAGGAGGGCGCGCACCACATCTACTGGAACGCCAACCGCATCGTCGGGGGCGAGGATCCCGTCGAGCTGGGCCGCAACAACTGCGGCCACGGGGTGGGCGGCTCGATGGTGCACTTCGCCGGCTACGCGCCGCGCTTTCACCCCTCGGACTTCGAGACGCTCACGCGCGACGGCGTCGGCGCGGATTGGCCGATCGCCTACGCCGATCTGAAGGCGCATTACGAGGAGCTGGAGGCCGAGCTGCCTGTGGCCGGCCAGCACTGGCCGTGGGGCGACCCGCACGGCTACCCCCACGGCCCGCACCCCATCGGCGCCGCGGCCGAGCGGGTGTGGGAGGGCGCGCGGGCCTGCGGCATCGAGATGCGCGTCGGGCCTGTGGCCATCACCAACGGGACGTTCGGCAACCGCCCGCACTGCATCTACCGCGGGTTCTGCCTGCAGGGCTGCAAGGTCAACGCCAAGGCCTCGCCGCTGATCACCCACGTGCCCGACGCGCTCGAGTACGGCGTCGAGATCCGGGCCGATTGCATGGCGACGGCGCTGGAGATGGGCGCGGACGGCGCCTGCACGGGCGTGACGTTCGTCCACGGCGGGCGCGAGCGCCGCCAGCGCGCGAGCGCGGTCTGCGTGGCCGGCTACGCGATCGAGAGCCCGCGGCTGCTGCTGAACTCCGGCGTGGGCAACGGTGGTGACCAGGTCGGGCGCCACGTGATGGTGCAGGGCGCGTCGCAGGTGGCCGGGCGCTTTCCCGAGACGCTGCGCATGTACAAGGGCCCCCCGCCCGAGGTCTCCAGCGAGCAGTTCTACGAGACCGACGAGGCGCGCGGCTTCGCCCGCGGCTTCGCCATCCAGACGGTCTCCCCGCTCCCGGTCGGCTGGGCCGAGCACGTCCTGGCCGACGGGCACTGGGGCAAGGCGATGCGCGAGTACATGCGCGACTACAACCACTGGGCGGTCGTCGGGGCGCTGTCCGAGCTGCTGCCGCTCCCCGGCAACCGGGTCACGCTCGCCGACGAGCGCGACGCCTTCGGGCTGCCGATCGCGCGCTTCGACTACACGCAGTGCGACAACGACCGCGCGAACATCGCCTGTACCAAGCGCATCCAGACCGAGATCCTCGAGGCGGCCGGCGCGCAGGACCTTCTCACCATCGACCGCTACGCCCATCTCGTCGGCGGCTGCCGGATGGGCACGAGCCCGGAGAACAGCGTCATCGACGCCGACCACCGCGTCTGGGGCGTGCCCAACCTGCTCGTCTGCGACGGCAGCGTCATGCCGACCCAGGGCAGCGCCAATCCGGCCCTGACGATCATGGCGCTGGCTTCGCGGCTGGGGGAGCGGCTCGCGACCAAGCGCGTGGACCCGCATCGTGCGGCGGTCGCGACGTGAGCCGGGCGCAAGGTCCCCCCGCGGGGATCATGCGGTGACCGCTCATCGCTCTCAAGCCTTGCAGTCGCGGCAGATGCCGGTCGACGACATGCCCGCCGGGCTGGAGATGCACCGGCTGCGCCGCCGGTTGGCGCAGGTCGGGGGACTGGTCGTCGTGGTCGCGGCGGTCGTCGCGTAGAACACGGGCGCCGGCGGGTAGGGTGCGCCCATGGCGACGAACCCGACATGCCCCTGACCGGCGGCTGTGGCTGCGGCGCCGTGCGCTTCGAGATCAGCGCGCCGCTCGCGGGCTCCGCGTACTGTCACTGCACCCGCTGCCAGCGCCGCACGGGCACCGCGAAGCAGGCCTCCGCGAGGATCGAGCCCGGGTCCTTCACGCTGCTGCAGGGCGAGGAGCACCTGGGCGTGTGGGCGCCAGCGGGCGGCCTGGAGAAGGTGTTCTGCCGCGAGTGCGGCTCGGCCGTCCTCGCCCGGGCGCCCGGCGACCACGAGGTGGTGGTCGTGCGCCTCGGCGCCATCGACGGCGATCCGGGGATCCGGCCGCAGGCCCACCAGTTCGTGGCCTACGCGGCGCCGTGGGAGCCGATCCCCGACGACGGCCTGCCGCGCTTCGACGAGCGCATCCCGGGCTGACGCCCGGCGTGGGACCGGGCGCCGGGATGCAGCCCTGGATCGCGGAGGGCGCCGCGCGGATCGCGGGCCGCGCCCCACGCGAGCTCGAGGCGCTCGTGGCCGTGTCCTCACCCTCCGGCGACGTGCATGGGGCGGAGGAGGCGGTCGCGGTCGCGGTGGCGCTCGCGCCCGAGGCGGCGCAGATCGAGCGCGTGGACTGCTCTTCGGCCGGCCACGCGCAGGACGTCGTGCTGCGATTGGCCGGGACGGGCGCACGCCGGCTCGTGCTGGTGGGGCACGTCGACACGGTCGTCGCGCACGCCGAGCACCGCCCGCTGCACCGCGACGCCGAGCACCCCGAGCGCCTGACCGGCTCGGGCTCGGTGGACATGAAGGGCGGCGTGGTGCTCGCGCTCGGCGTCCTGCGCGCGCTCGCCGGGCGCAGCGCCGACTTCGCCGAGATCGCCCTGCTGCTCGTCTGCGACGAGGAGTGGCGCGCGGGCGAGTTCGCCCACACGCCGCGCTTCGCCGGCTACGACGCGTGCCTGTGCTTCGAGGCCGGCCAGCTGACGCCCGGCGGCGACGACGCGGTCGTGGTCAAGCGCAAGGCCGCGGGCACGTTGCAGGTGCGCGCACAGGGTCGCTCGGCCCACTCCGGCTCGGCCCCCGACAAGGGCGCCAACGCGCTGCTGGCGCTGGCCGCCGCGGCACAGGCCGTCGCCGCGTGCCATGACCCCGGTGGCCCGCAGCGTCTGACCGCGGTGCCGACCGTGATGACCAGCGGCGAGGCGTTCAACGTCGTCCCCGCCGCGGGGGAGCTGATCTGCGACCTGCGCGCCGACGACGGGGCCGTCTTCGACGGCGTGCTCGCCGGGCTCCCGCGGGAGATCGGCGAGGTCGAGCTGGAGGGTGAGATGCTGCGCCGCTGGCCGGGGATGGACTCCCAGGCGGTCACCGCACCGCTGCTGCGCGAAGCGGCGGCGCGCCTCGGCCGGCCCGTCGTCGGAGCCGACCGCGGCGGCGCCAGCGACGCGAGCTATCTTGCCCCGGCGGTGCCGGTGACGGTCGACGGGCTCGGGCCGCGCGGAGGCGGTGCGCACGCGCCGCACGAGTTCGTGCTCGAGGCCTCGCTGGGCACCCGCGCCGAGGTCGCGCTGGCGCTGGTGGATGCTGCGCTCGCGACCTGACGGCGCTCGTATCCAAGCGCACGAGAGCTTGCACGACCCCGGCGTGCATATGTCCTTGCCCTTCGCTACCCTTCTCCACTGTCTTGCCGAATCTCCGCCTGTCGTGGGCGGGGAGCGGGGGAACCACTTGGGGCGCTTCGGCGTCTCCGGGGGCGAATCGTCGCTGTTGCGACGTAGCGCTGCTCTTTCTGCGCGAGCCCGTCAGCTAACCCCGTAGGCACCCGAAAGAGAAAGGGCTCGCCCACGTGAAACTGTCGTTGCGTCTCCTCGTCGCCGTCATGGCACTGTTCCTGATCGCCCCTACCCAGGGAGCCGTCGCCAAGAAGCGCACGAACTGGAGCCTCGGCGACCGCACGCCGCTCAAGCAGGGTCACGAGGGCCATGACGTCAAGGTCCTGCAGGCATTCCTCAACCGCGCCGGCCACCGCTCCTCGGTCGACGGCGTCTTCGGCAGCGTCACCCGGCGCGCGGTGCGCGCCTTCGAGCGCGCGCAGACCCGCACCGTCGACGGCCGCGTCACCCGCGGCGACGTCCGCGCCCTGCGCGACGTGGTCGTCAACGGCGGTGCCGTCGGCTCGGCCAACGGCACCGGCGGCGCCGTTCCGACGGAGGAGCAGACCCGCCGCGTCGTCCCCGGCGCCAAGGCGAGCCTCGGGCCCGACGGTCTCGCCGTCGCTCCCGCCGACGCGCCCCCGGCCGTCAAGGAGATCATCGCGGCGGGCAACCGCATCGCCACGATGCCCTACCGCTACGGCGGCGGGCACGGCAAGTGGGAGGACACCGGCTATGACTGCTCGGGCTCGGTCTCCTACGCGCTGCACGGCGCCGGCCTGCTCGAGCAGTCGATGCCCTCCGGCGGCTTCGCCAAGTGGGCGGACGCCGGCCCGGGCAAGTGGGTGACGACCTACGCCAACGGCGGCCACATGTACATGGTCGTCGCCGGCCTGCGCTTCGACACGAGCGGGCGCAGCAAGGCGGGCAGCCGGTGGCAGGCCGACCTGCGCTCGACCCGCGGCTACAGCGTCCGCCACCCCGCCGGGCTCTAGCCGGCCCGACAGCGGCGCGGGCCCCGCCGCCCGCCGTCTAACCTCGTCGGCCGCATGACGCACACCCCGGCCACCCCCGACGAGGAGATCATCGCCGCCCAGGAGGCGGCGACCACGCACCAGATCACCGACGCCGACCGCGTGGAGCGCATCCGCGCGGAGCTGGAGATGGGCTTCTCCGCCCTGGCGGGCGTCCACCGGGCGGTCTCGGTCTTCGGCTCCGCCCGGACCCTGGCGGGCAGCCCGGGCTACGACCTGGGCCGCGAGGCCGGCCGGCGCCTGGGGGAGGCCGGCTTCGCGGTCATCACCGGCGGCGGGCCCGGCGCCATGGAGGCGGCCAACCGCGGCGCGCGCGAGGCGGGGGCGACGTCGATCGGGCTGAACATCGACCTGCCGTTCGAGCAGGACGACAACCACTGGCTCGACGTCTCGCTGGACTTCCACTACTTCTTCTGCCGCAAGATCATGTTCGTGCGCTACGCGAACGCGTTCGTGGTGCTGCCCGGCGGCTACGGCACCTTCGACGAGCTCTTCGAGGCGCTGTGCCTCATCCAGACCGGCAAGATCCGCTCGTTCCCGGTCGTCCTGGTCGGGACGGAGTACTGGTCGGGCCTGGTCGGGTGGCTGCGCGACCAGGTCCTGGCGGAGGGCAAGATCGACGCCGGCGACCTCGAGCTCCTCCACGTCACCGACGACCTCGACGAGGTCGTGGCGCGGGTGCTGCGCGCCGCCGAGGAGCAGGGCGTGCGCATCTAGTACTAGTCCTCCGAGCCGGGGCGCCGTCGCTCGCGCTTGCGCTGGGCCCCGCGGCGCTTGGCGTCCAGGCGGCGGGTGCGCGAGGCCTTCGTCGGCTTCGTCGGTCGCCGCGCCCGCGGGACCTCGAG
>JACCQW010000396.1 GCA_013813955.1 Solirubrobacterales bacterium | reverse complement strand
CCGCCGTCCCGGGCGCCGCGCCGGCCGACTCGCGCAGCCGCACGGTGCGGGCGGTCTACGCGGCCGCGAGCCCCAGCGTGGTCTCCGTGCGCGTGCGCTCGGGCGGCTCGGCCGCCAGCGGCACCGGCTTTCTGATCGACTCCGACGGCACGATCGTCACAAACGCGCACGTCGTCAGCGGCGCGCAGGAGGCCCAGGTGCGCCTGGACGACGGCGGCCGCGACGTCGACGCGGACGTCATCGGCACTGACGCCTCCTCCGACCTCGCGGTCATCCGCGTCGACCGCGACGACGCCGACGGCATCCGCCCGCTCGCCCTGGCCGACTCCGAGCGCGTGCAGGTCGGCGACCTGGCGGTGGCGATCGGCTATCCGCTGGGCCTTGACCGCACGGCGACGGCGGGCATCGTCTCCGGCGTCGGGCGCCAGATCGAGGCGCCCAACGGCTTCTCGATCGACAAGGTCATCCAGACCGACGCGCCGATCAACCCCGGCAACTCGGGTGGCCCGCTGCTCGACTCGGCGGGGCGCGTGATCGGCGTCAACTCGCAGATCGCCACCGCCGGCGGGGGCGGCAGCGTCGGCATCGGCTTCGCGGTGCCGGCGAACACCGTCCGCGAGGTCGTCCCCCGCCTGCGCCAGGGGCAGTCGATTCGCCGCGCCTTCCTCGGCGTCTCCACCGCCGAGGTGCCGTTCGGCCCCGGCGCCGCGGTGGCGCAGGTCGTGCCCAGCGGCCCCGGCGACGCCGCCGGACTACGCGAGGGCGACGTCATCCGCCGCGTCGGCGGGCGCGACGTGCGCGCCCCGGAGGACGTCGGCGCCGCGGTCGAAGCTCTGAAGCCAGGCGAGCGCGTGGACGTCGAGGTCGAGCGCGGCGGGGCCCGCGACACGCTCGGCGTGACCCTCGGGACGCGCCCCGAGCGCACGCCGTGAGCTTCGGCGAACCGCACACGAGCCACCCCGCCGGGGTTGCCCCGTGAGCTTCGGCGAGCCCGTCTGGCTGCTCGCGCTGCTGCTCGTCCCGGCGGTGGTCTGGGCCTACCTGCGCCACGAGCGCGGCCGCCGGTCGGCCGCCGCGCTGTTCGCCGCGCCCGCCCTGCAGGGCGCGGTCGCCCCGAGCACGCCGGGGTGGCGGCGTCACGCCCCGCTGACGATCTACGCCGTGGCGCTCGCCGCCCTGGTCGCGGCGCTGGCCAAGCCCCAGACCACGGTGGCGGTCCCGATCGAGCGCGCGTCGATCATGCTCGTCACCGACTACTCGGGCTCGATGCAGGCCACCGACGTTGCGCCCAACCGGCTGCTGGCGGCGCGCGCCGCCGCCGAGCGCTTCCTCGACGAGGTGCCCGGTCGGATCCGCGTCGGCCTCGTCGCGTTCAACCAGGCCGCGCGCACGCTGCAGACGCCTACCACCGATCGCGCGGCGACCGGCGAGGCCCTCGCCGGCCTGCGCCCCAGCGGCGGCACGGCGACCGGCGAGGCCATGGCCACCGCGCTCGGCGTCCTCCGGCGCCAGACCGGCGAGGACGGCCGCCGCGCTCCCGGCGCGATCGTCCTGCTCTCCGACGGCGAGTCCACCCGCGGGCGCGAGCCCGAGGACGTCGCGCGTCGCGCACGGCGCCTGCGCATACCCGTCTACACCGTCGCGCTGGGCACGCCCACCGGCACGATCGAGGTGCAGACGCGCAACGGCATCGAGACCCGCCGCGTCCCCCCGGACGTCACGGCCATGCGCGAGGTGGCGCGGATCACGCGCGGCCGGGCGTTCTCCGTCGAGGACGCCGGCGAGCTCGACGACGTCTACGAGCAGCTCGGCTCGCGCGTCGGCAGCCGCGACGAGGAGCGCGAGATCACCGCCGGGTTCGCCGGCGGCGCGCTCGCCCTCCTCGGCGCGGGCGCCCTGATGTCCCTGCACTGGTTCCGCCGCCTCCCCTGATCAGAAAGGACCCCGGATGAGCACCCCCCGCACCCCGCCGCCCGCCCCCGACGACGAGGACGGTCGCGCGCCCCGCCGGGCGCTGGAGGAGGCGCTGTATGAGATCAAGCGCGTCATCGTCGGCCAGGACGCGATGCTCGAGCGTCTGCTCGTAGCCCTGCTGGCCGGCGGGCACGTGCTGCTGGAGGGCGTCCCGGGCCTGGCCAAGACGCTCACCGTCCGCACGCTGGCCGGCGTGCTCGGCGGAACGTTCCGCCGTATCCAGTTCACGCCCGACCTCGTGCCCGCCGACCTCGTCGGCACCCGGATCTACCGCCCCGACACCGGGCGCTTCGACACCGAGCTCGGCCCCGTGTTCGGCAACTTCCTGCTCGCCGACGAGATCAACCGCGCGCCGGCGAAGGTGCAGTCGGCACTGCTGGAGGTCATGCAGGAGCGCCAGGTGACGATCGGCGTCGAGAGCTTCCCGGTCCCGAATCCGTTCCTCGTGCTGGCGACGCAGAACCCGATCGAGTCCGAGGGCACGTACCCGCTGCCCGAGGCGCAGATCGACCGCTTCCTCTTCAAGGTCCTCGTCGACTACCCGTCGCTCGGCGAGGAGGCCTCGGGCGTGGGGCGCTCGCTGCGCCCGGAGGAGGCCGTGCAGGTGCGCCTGTCGATGGCCGAGCTGGAGCGCTTCCAGCGCGACGCGGCG
>JACCQW010000376.1 GCA_013813955.1 Solirubrobacterales bacterium | reverse complement strand
GGGCCAGCCGGTGCCGCACCGGGGGGCGGGACGCCGGGGGGCAGCGGGTTGTTCGGCTGCTTGGGGTTCTCCGGGTTCGTCGGCGGGGGCGGCGGGGGCTGGTTGGGCTCCAGGCAGCGCGCCGTGTCGAACTGGCTGTCGACGCCCAGGATGTCGATGATGAAGAAGTCCTGGTTGCCGCCCTCGAGGTCGGTGGGATCGCGGTGGTCGGCGTCCCAGACCTGCATGATGAACTTGCGGATCTGGCCGGGGGCGAAGGGCGCCTTGGCCGGATGCGCCTCGGCTCCGCCCGGGCCGGAGTTGTTGAACTGCTCGACAACGCCGGTGCCGCAGACGCGCCGCCAGCGGTTGTTCGCGTTGCCCTCGGGCGCCATGTAGGCGTCCACGGTGCGCGGCGTCAGGCGGAAGTTCATGTCGTCGTCGTCGAAGAAGTGGCCCTCGAAGATCCCGCCGTCCTTGAAGCCGGCCTTGCCGTTGAAGTTGTCCCGCGTGTCGGTGGACTCGGGCGTGAACGCGCCGTTGGGCGAGGAGTCGCCGTCGGGGATGTGGCGGCCGAAGTTCAGGAAGTCGTCGCCGATGCCGGCGGGCGTACCCCAGGTGCAGTCCGGGCGCGCGTGCGGCTCCGGGCGCGGATCGGGGTCACAGGTGGCCAGCGCGACGCCGTCGTCGGGCGCGCGGTCGGTGTTGACGTGGATGTTGCCCGCGATGATCTGGCCCTCGGTGTGGTAGTCGGCGTCGGGTGCCGATGCCGCGATGATCGGGTCCGTCCGGATCGCTGCGTAGCTCAACGCGACGACGGCCAGCATGATGCTGGCGGCCAGCGCGGCGATGAAAGTCCTTTTGCGCGCCATGGAACGCCTCCCTGTCCAGGTTTTTTCGTTTACCGGCGTCAGTCGCCTGACAGTCCAGTCTGCCAGTGTCAGGAGGGCGGCGACAAGGCGCGAGGGTGCTTCCCACCGAGAAACCTGCGCGATCGCGCACCTGGGCTCAGACCTTTGGCCCCTTCGCCGGCCTCAGCCTTCGCCGGCAGCCTCGTAGGTCAGGCGCAGACCCTCGGCGATCGGCGTTCGCGCCGCCCACCCGAGCACCTCGCGCGCCCGCGCCGGATCGAGGCACGAGCGGTCGATCTCACCCAGGCGGGCGGCGGCGAACTCGGGCTCGGGGGCCGCCGGGCCGTGCAGGTCGCCGAGATGGCGCACGAGCTCGAGCACCGACGTCTCCTCGCGGGTCCCGACGTTGACGACTCCGGTGACGCCCGCGTCGCCGGCGGCCAGGATCGCCTCGACCAGGTCGGCTACGTAGATGTAGTCGCGCGTCTGCGAGCCGTCGCCGTACACCGTCGGCGCCGCGCCGGAACGCAGCCGACCGCAGAAGATGGCGATCACCCCGGCCTCGCCGTGGGGGTCCTGACGCGGCCCGTAGACGTTGCCGAAGCGCAGTGCCACGGACGACAGGCCGTACAGGCGCCCGTACAGCCCGAGGTACCCCTCGGCGGACAGCTTGCTCTGGCCGTATGCGGCCATCGGCAGCGCGGGCTCGGCCTCCGGCGTGGGCAGGGCCGCGCCCTCTCCGTAGATCGCGCCGCCGGTGGACGCGAAAACGACGCGCGAAGCGGCCAGGCGCGCGGACTCCAGCACGTTGATCGTGCCCTCTACGTTCGTGCGTGCGTCGAACGCCGGATCGCGCAGGGAGACGCGGACGTCGACCTGGGCGGCGAGGTGGAACACGAGCTCCGGGCGCGCTTCCGCGACGCGGGCGGCCACCGCCTCTGCGTCGCGGACGTCGGTCCGGTGCAGGATCGCGCCCGCGTCGAGCGCGGCCTCGAGGTTGCGCTCGTGACCGCTGGAGAGGTCGTCGAGCACCGTGACCGTCCCGCCGCGGGCGAGCAGTGCGTCCACCAGATGCGAGCCGATGAAGCCCGCACCACCGGTCACGAGGGTCCGCATGCGGCGCCGGAGTCTACGGTTTCGCCGCCCGCGGCCCAGGGGTAGCCGCGAGAGGGTGCACGACATCCCGAGGAGGGACCCATGAGGCTGCGCAGACAGCAGACCAAGAAGGACCGGGCGCTCGATCTGGCGGCCACGGCCGCGAAGACGTGGTCGGAGTGGCAGCTGGCCAAGAAGGCGACCACAGGCTTCAGGAAGGGCGCGAAGACGGCCGCCAAGGCCAAGATCGTCACCCGCCTCGCGCCGGTCAAGGCGGTCGCCGGCGCCATCGTCGCCATCGGTGTGGGGGCCGCGGTGACCAAGAAGCTCAAGGG
>JACCQW010000374.1 GCA_013813955.1 Solirubrobacterales bacterium | reverse complement strand
GGCCAGGCCGGGCTGGGTGCCCGGCGCACCGGGCCGGCGCGGGCGCTCACCGGCGACCAGCGCGGCGGCCACCAATGATCCGGCCGACGTCCCGACGAAGGACTCCGTGCGGCGGAAGTCGTGGCCCGTGGCGTCCTCCAGCCCGGCCAGAACGCCGCTCATCCACGCCTCGCCGAGCACGCCGCCGCCGGCGAGGACGAGGACGTCGGGGGGGTCGAACGCTGCGGCCACGGCGGGGGAGGCTACCCCCGCGGCGCCGCGGTCAGGAACCGTCGCCCCTGCGTCTCCGCGGGCAGGGGTGCCTGACGTTGACCGTCTGTGAGGACGTCAACGTCAGCCACCTCCGGCCTCGCTCTCGCACACCGCTCCAGCTGTGTACGTGATAACGTACGAACGTATGGCGACTGTCGAACAGCACGCGATCGACGTCGGCCCGCGCGTCCGCGCCCTGCGCGAGGCGATGGACCTGAGCCTGCGCGACCTCTCCCAGCGCAGCGGCGTCAGCGCCCCGATGCTCAGCCAGGTCGAGCGTGGTGAGACCAGCCCGACTCTCGCGGTCGCGGCGCGGATCGCGGCTGGGCTGGAGCTGCGCCTGTCGCAGCTGCTGCGCCTGGACGAGGGCGGCACGGTCAGCATCGTGCGGGCCGCCGACCGTCGCACCGGCAGCGCGGGTCCCGCCGCGGGCCATCGCTCGGAGATCCTCACGCCGCCGCTGCCCGGCCAGCGCGCCGAGCTCTCGCGCCACACGCTCGCCCCCGGCGCGGCCACGGGCGGTCCCGGTGACCCGCCGATGCACGAGGCCGGCAGCCGTGAGACCGCGCTCGTGCAGTCCGGCGCCGTGGTCCTCGAGATTGACAGCGGGCGCCACGAGCTGGCCGTCGGCGACTGCGTGACCTTCGACGCCGACCTGCCCCACCACTTCGAGAACCCCGGCGACGGCGAGGCCGTGCTGCTCGCCGTCGTCTCCGCCGGCCTGAGGAGGAGCTGAGATGCCCACGACGCTGCTGCAGAAGATCTGGGCCGACCACGAGGTGGCGCCCGGGCTGCTCTGGATCGACCTGCACCTGGTCCACGAGGTCACGAGCCCGCAGGCCTTCGACGGGCTGCGCCTCGCCGGCCGCGCCGTGCGCCGCCCCGACCGCACGCTGGCCACCGCCGACCACAACGTCCCCACCGACGGCACGCCGGTGGCCGAGCGCATCCGTGACGAGCTGAGCCGCGTGCAGGTGCAGACGCTGGAGCGAAACTGCGCGGAGTTCGCGATCCCGGTCTACAGCCTGGGCTCCGACCGCCAGGGCATCGTCCACGTCATCGGCCCCGAGCTCGGCGTCACCCAGCCGGGCATGACCATCGTCTGCGGCGACAGCCACACGGCCACGCACGGCGCGTTCGGCGCACTGGCCTTCGGGATCGGCACGAGCGAGGTCGAGCACGTCCTGGCCACCCAGTGCCTCGTGGCGCCCCGGCCGCGCTCCATGCGCATCCGCTACGAGGGCGCGCTCGGCCACGGCGTCACCGCCAAGGACCTCATCCTGGCCACGATCGGCCAGATCGGCACCGACGGCGCCGCGGGCCACGCCGTGGAGTACGCCGGCGCTGCGATCGAGGCGCTGTCGATGGAGGGCCGCATGACCGTCTGCAACATGACGATCGAGGGCGGCGGCCGGGCGGGCATGATCGCCCCCGACGAGACGACGTTCGCGTGGGTGGCCGAGCACGCCGGGATCGAGATCCCGCAGGCCTGGCGCGACCTGCGCACCGACGACGGCGCCGCGTTCGACAAGGAGGTCCTCGTCGACGCCGCCGCGCTGTCGCCGCAGGTCACCTGGGGGACCGCGCCCGACATGGTGGTCGGCGTGGCCGGCGCCGTGCCCGAGCCCGCAACCGAGGGCCACGAGCGCGCCCTGGCCTACATGGACCTCGCGCCCGGAACGCCGATCCAGGACATCCGCCTGGACCGCGTGTTCATCGGCTCGTGCACGAACAGCCGCATCGGAGACCTGCGCGTCGCCGCCGAGGTCGTCAAGGGGCGGCGCGTCGCCTCCTCGGTCGGCGCGATGGTCGTCCCGGGCTCGGCGCAGGTCAAGGCGCAGGCCGAGCGCGAGGGCCTCGACGAGGTCTTCCGCGCGGCCGGCTTCGACTGGCGCGGCGCGGGCTGCTCGATGTGCCTGGGCATGAACCCGGACACCCTGAGCCCGGGCGAGCGCTGCGCCTCGACCTCCAACCGCAACTTCGAGGGACGCCAGGGCCGTGGCGGGCGCACACACCTCGTATCGCCCCAGATGGCCGCCGCGGCCGCCATCGAGGGCCGGTTCGTCGATATCAGGGACTGGGCGTGATGGACCCGATCGTCAAGTTCTCCGGCGGCGTCACGGTCCTGGACCGCGCCGACGTCGATACCGACCAGATCATTCCCAAGCAGTTCCTCAAGCGGGTGCAGCGGACCGGCTTCGGCGAGTTCTTGTTTCACGACTGGGCCAAGGAGCCGGGGTGGGAGCTGCCGCACAACCCGATCCTCGTGACAGGGCGCAACTTCGGCTGCGGCTCCAGCCGCGAGCACGCCCCCTGGGCGCTTGAGGACTACGGCTTCCGGGCCGTGGTCGCCCCGTCGTTCGCGGACATCTTCGCGTCGAACTGCACGAAGATCGGCCTGCTGCCGATCGCCCTGCCCGAGCAGGACGTGCGGGCGCTGATGGCCGCCGGGACCGCGGAGGTCGACCTCGCCGCCCAAGCGGTCCGCTTCGGCGACCGCACGGCGCGCTTCGAGATCGACCCCGACATCAAGCACCGGCTGCTCAACGGCCTGGACGACATCGCGATGACGCTGCAGCGCGAGCACGAGATCGCCGACTACGAGCGTGACCGGGAGCGGGCCGGCCCGAGGACGACGGCGCTGTGACCGCGCTCGTGCGCGACTGGAATGCCGACACCTACCACCGTGTGTCGGGCCCGCAGGTCGCGATGGCCGCGGAGGTGCTCCACCGCCTCGACCTGCGCGGCGACGAGACCGTGCTGGACGCCGGCTGCGGCTCGGGGCGCGTCACGCGGATGCTGCTGGACCGCCTGCCGCGCGGGCGCGTCATCGCCGTCGACGCCTCGCCGGACATGGTTGGCCGCGCCCGCGAGGAGCTCGGGCCCGGCGCCGACGTGCGCCGGGCCGACCTGGCCACGCTGCGCCTGCAGACGGCCGAGAGCGTGGACGCGGTGTTCTCCAACGCCGTCTTTCACTGGGTCGACGATCACGACGCGCTGTTCGCGAGCCTCGCGGGCGCGCTGCGCCCCGGCGGCCGCCTGGTCGCCCAGTGCGGCGGGGAGGGCAACGT
>JACCQW010000221.1 GCA_013813955.1 Solirubrobacterales bacterium | reverse complement strand
CCGCGTCGCCCTCCGGCCCTCGTCAGGCCAGGCCGAGCGCCGCGCCCGCGTCGCGCACGAGGTTGAACAGGGGCGAGGGCACGATCCCCAGCACGAGGCTCGCGGCCCCGAACACGACGGCCACGCCCACGACCTCGCCCTGGGCGCGCAGCCCGGTGGCCTCGGCCGAGCCGCCGGCCAGCGCTGGGCGCTCGCCGGGGATGGTCGGGGACGGATGTACGGCGGGCGCCGCGACCGCGGGCGCGGGGCGCATCCACATCGCGGCGATCACCTTCAGGTAGTAGGCGAGCGAGATCATCGACCCCACGACGATGACGACGCCCAGCCACGCATAGTCGCCCGCCACGGCCGCGTCGATCAGGTAGAACTTCCCGATGAAGCCCGCGGTGGCCGGGAAGCCGGCCAGCGCGAGCATCGCGATCGTCATCGGCCAGGCCAGCGCCGGCCGCGTCGCGCCCAGCCCCTCCAGCGAGGAGATGTCGTCGCCCAGCGGGGTCTCGCGCTCGCGCGCGACGATCACCGCGAACGCGGCGAGGTTCATCACCGAGTAGACGGCGAGGTAGAAGACCGTCGCCTGCAGGCCCAGCCGCGTAGCGACCACGACGCCCGTGAGCATGTAGCCGGCCTGCGCGACCGACGAGTACGCGAGCAGGCGCTTGAGCGAGGACTGCCCGAGCGCGCCGACGTTGCCGATGATGATCGTCGCGGCGGCGAGCACCGCCAGCGCGGGCGCCCAGTCCGCCGTGGCTTCGATGAGCGCCACGTCGAAGAGGCGCAGCAGGACGCCGAATGCGGCGGCCTTCGTCGCCACCGCCATGAACGCGGTGATGGGGGTCGGCGCGCCCTCGTAGACGTCCGGCGTCCACTGGTGGAAGGGCGCGACCGAGGCCTTGAAGGCCAGGCCCACGATGGCCAGCGCGATGCCCGTCAGCAGCAGCGGATCGGAGACGAGGTCGCCCTGCTTCAGCGCGGCGGCGATGCCCGAGAAGTCCGTCGAGCCCGTGGCGCCGTAGAGGAAGGCCAGCCCGTAGAGCAGCGTGGCCGAGCCGACCGAGCCGATGACGAGGTACTTCAGCCCGGATTCCAGCGACGAGGCCCGGCGCATCTCGGTCGCGCAGAGGACGTACAGCGGGATCGACAGCAGCTCCAGCCCGAGAAAGACCGAGACCAGGTTCTGCGCGGCGACGAGCACGATCATGCCCGCGATCGAGGTCAGCAGCAGCGCGTGGAACTCGCCGTGGGCGGCCTCGCGCGGAGCGACGTGACGCCAGGACAGCAGCACGGTGGCGATGCCCGCCACGCAGAAGAGCATCGTCAGCACGAGCGTCAGCTCGTCCAGGCGCAGCGCGCCCTCGATGAGGTCAGTGCGCTCGCCCCACTGCCAGATCGACAGCCCGATGGCGATGGCGAGGCTCGCGATCGACAGGGCGGGCACGAGCGTCTCGCGGGCGACGCGACTGCGCAGCAGGCCGAGCATGAGCACGACCAGGGCCCCGCCGAACACCGCGATCAGCGGCGACAGGCCGGCGAAGTCGATGTCGGGCTTCTGCACCTGGGCGAGGAGGGCGATCATGGGCCGGGCGCCTCCGGCGGCGGGAGCGGCGCGTATCCCGTGCCCAACGGCGCCGGCGCCGGCGCCTGCCCGGCGATGACGGCGGCCGGGCGCACCTTCTCGCCGACGGTCTCCTCGCTGCGCGTCAGCGCCAGCTGCGGGTACAGCGCGAGCGCGACGATCGCGAGCACGAGCGGGACGAGCACCAGGGCGTCGCGCGTCGCGATCTCCGCGGACAGCACCTGCGGGCCGGCGCGATTGTGCATCGCGCCGATGAACAACCGCAGGGCGTAGACCGACGCGAGCACGACGCCGCTGAACGCCACGATCGCGATAACGACCTTCGTGTCGAAGACCCCGAGCAGGATCAGGAACTCACCGGCGAAGTTCGACGAGCCGGGCATCGCCAGCGTCGCGAAGGCCACGATCAAAAACAGCGTCGCCAGCAGCGGCGCGCGCATCCCGATGCCGCCCATGTCGCGCAGGTCCTCCGACCCGCCCGCGCGCGCCGCGACCAGCGCCACGATGAAGAACGCCGGCGCGACGACCAGACCGTGGTTGAAGGCCTGCAACACCGCGCCTTGCGCCCCCCGCTCGTTGAGCGCGAAGATCCCGAGCGTGATGAACCCGAGCTGCGCCACCGACGAGTAGCCGAGGATCAGCCGCGTCTGCGTCGTGGTGAAGGCCATCGCCGACCCGTAGAGGATCGAGGCCAGCGCGATCAGCAGCAACAGGGTCTGGAACTGCTCGCTGGCGTCGGGGAAGACCGGCAGGCAGACGCGCAGGAAGCCATACGCGGCCACCTTGCTGAGCACCCCGGAGAAGACCGCAAGCACCGGGATCGGCATGTTGCGGTAGCCGTCGGGCATCCAGCCGTGCAGCGGGAAGGCCGGCATCTTCACCAAAAAGGCCGCCGCGAAGAACAGGAAGATCCACGCCTGCGTGCCCTCGGCCAGCGGCGCCGCGGCGAGCGCCTCGAGGTCGAAGGTCAGCTCGTCGCCGGTGCGCTGCGCGGTCAGCACGCCGGTGGCGATCGCCGCGGTGAGCATCAGCAGCGAGCCGACGAGCGTGTAGATGACGAGCGTCGTGGTCGCGCGGACGCGGTCGGCGCCGCCCCACTGGCCGGTGAGGAAGAAGAACGGCACGAGCATGAGGTCGAAGAAGACGACGAACAGCGCGAGGTCCTGGGCCAGCAGCGCGCCCAGGACCGAGGTCTGCGCCAGCGCCATGTGGAAGTAGAAGAGCCCGGGCCTCTCCCACTCCTGGCGCAGCGCCCACAGCGTCGAGGCGAACCACAGGATCGCAGCGAGCAGGACGAGGAAGAGGTTCAGCCCGTCGATGCCCAGCTTGTAGGAGATGCCCAGCTCGGCGATCCAGGTCTCGTCGGTGACGTACTGCAGCGCGCCCTCGGCCGCGTCGAAGTCCACGACGTAGGTGATCGCGTAGGCCAGCGTCAGCAGGGTGCCGAGTACCGCGGCCCGGCCCGCCCAGCGCGGCGCGAGGAGCCCGAGCACCCCGAAGGCGAGCGGCAGCCAGAGCATGATCGACAGGTGCAGGGTCACGAGACGAGCAGGAAGTAGAAGGCGATGACGACCATCCCGAGCACGATCAGCGCGGCGTAGTAGCGCAGGAACCCCGTCTGCGCGGCGCGCACGGCCGAGGACCCTGCGCGCACGACGCCGGTCGTGCCGCCCACGAGCACGCCGTTGACGACGACGCGCTCGAAGGTCTGCTGGGCGAAGGAGCCGAACCACTGCGCGGGGCGCACGACGACCGCGCCGATCAGCTCGTCGAAGTACCACTTGTTGACGAACAGGGCGTGGGCCCCGGCCAGGCGCTCGCGCGCACGCACCGCGATCTGCGGGTTGCGCACCCAGATCAGGTACGCGACCGCGATGCCCGCCACGCCGACGACGGCGCCGAGTATCAGGCCGAAGACCGTCAGCCCCCCGTCGAGCTCGCGCTCGTAGAGCGCGGAGTCCGCGAACGTGGGCTCGAGGAAGCTGTCGACGACGTGCGTCACCTCGGGGACCTGCAACAGGCCGCCGCCGATCGCCAGCAGCGCCAGCGTGCCCATCGCGAGGCGCATCGGCAGCGCGCGCTCGGCGATGTGGTGCTCGGGGCCGGGGAAGCCGACGTCGGTGTCCTCGACCTCGCCGGTGGCCGGGTTGGTGTGCTCGTCGGCGTGGAACAGGTGCCCCTGCTCCAGCGCGCGCGCCTCGGGGACCGGGTCACCCCAGAACGCGCGGAAGATCATCCGGAAGGTGTAGACCGCGGTCAGGAAGGACCCGAAGTATCCCGCGACGTAGAGGATCCAGAACCAGCCGCCGCGATCGCCGACGTAGAGCAGGATCTCGTCCTTGGAGAAGAAGCCCGAGAACGGCGGCACGCCCGCGAGCGCCAGGCCGCCGACGATGAAGCATCCGTAGGTGAACGGCATCGACCTGCGAAAGCCCCCCATGTGCTCCAGCGACTGGCGCCCGGCCATCGCCGCGATCACCGACCCGGCGGCCATGAACAGCAGCGCCTTGAAGAAGGCGTGCGTCATCAGATGAAAGAGGCCGGCCGCGTAGGCGCCCGCGCTGACGGCCATGATCATGTAGCCGATCTGCGACATCGTCGAGTAGGCGATGACGCGCTTCAGATCGGTGACCGCCAACCCGATCGTGCCCGCGACGACGAGCGTCAGGCAGCCGATCACCGCGCCGACGTCCGCGGCCGCCGGCGCCTGCTCGAACAGCGGGTGCATGCGCGCGATGAGGTACACGCCCGCCGTGACCATGGTCGCCGCGTGGATGAGCGCGCTGACCGGCGTCGGGCCCTCCATGGCGTCCGGAAGCCAGGTGTGCAGTGGGATCTGCGCGGACTTCGCGAAGGCGCCGACGAGCAGCAGGATGCAGCCCGCGACGAGATCGCCGTCGTTCGTGGAGAACGCCTCGCCGACGCGCTCGAACGTAGTCAGGAAGTCCAGTGAGCCGGTGCCGCGGAAGATGAAGTAGGTGCCGAGCACGAGGCCGACGTCGCCCAGCACGTTGATGACGAACGCCTTGATGCCCGCGTTCGTCGCGGTGGTCCGCCGAAACCAGAAGGAGATGAGCATGTAGGACGCCGCGCCGACGAACGCCCACCCGACGATGAGCAGCAGGAAGTTGCCCGCCAGGACCAGCAGCAGCATCGAGAAGACGAAGAAGTTCAGAAAGGCGAAGTAGCGGACGTAGCCGCGGTCGGAGTCCAGGTAGCTGATCGAGTACAGGTGGATCAGCGTCGAGACCCCGGTGACCACGAGGATCATGAACACCGACAGGGGGTCGATCAGCAGCGAGATCTGCGCGTCGACGCCGGCTGTTACGGCGTAGTCCCAGGCCACCGCCACGACGTGGCGCTCCTCGTGGCCGAGGTCCTGCAGCGCGAACAGGGCCCCGATCGCGGAGGCGAAGGACAGCGCGAGCGCGCCCGTGGCCACCCAGCCCGCGCCGCGGCCGGGCAGGCGCCGGCCGGACAGTCCGACAACGATGGCGCCCGCCAGCGGCGCCAGCAGGGTCAGCCAGCCGAAGAGCTCGACTGAGCCCACTAGCCCTGCAGCTCCCGCAGCCCGTCGACGTTGATCGGCACCCGGCGGCGGTACATCGCCACGATCAGGCCGAGGCCGACGGTGACCTCGCAGGCGGCGACGACCATCACGATGATCGCGAAGATCTGGCCGTCGCTGTTGCCGTGCATGCGGCTGAAGGCGATCAGCGCGAGGTTCGCCGCGTTGAGCATCAGCTCCAGGCAGAGCAGGATCACCAGCGGGCTGCGCCGGGTCAGCACGCCGCCCGCGCCGATGGCGAAGATCAGCGCGGAGACCGCGAGGTACCAGCCGATCGCCACTAGCGCAGCTCCTCGCGGGGCGCCGGGCGCGGCTCCACGAGCGGCGCCGGCGAGCGGTCGCCGACGCCCTCGGCCATGGTGCCCGTGTCCGCCGGGCGCAGGAACTCCATCGCGCTGTAGCGCGCCTGGTCCTCGGCGGCGGTCAGCCCGCCGCGCCTGCGCGCCAGCGTCACCGCGCCGACGGCCGCGATGAGCAGCAGGAACGACGCGACCTCGAAGGGCAGCAGGAACTTCGTCAGCAGCAGCTCGCCGATGCGCTCGGGCGAGCCGAAGCCCGCCTCCGGGGGCGCGCCGTCGGAGCCGATCGCCTTCAGGCCCGATCCCAGGGTGGCGATGCACAGCTCGACGAACAGCACGGCGCCGAACAGCACGGCGACGACGCGCAGCCCGCCGCCGGCGCGCGGGCCCAGCGGCTCGTCCTGGCCGCCCACGTAGGCGACCACGAAGACGTAGAGCACCATCACCGCGCCCGCGTAGACCACGACCTGCGCGGCGGCCACGAACTCGGCGCGCAGCAGCAGGAACAGCATGGCCAGCGACACGAGGTGGCAGACCAGCGCCAGCACGCTGTAGAACGGATTGCGCAGGGCGATGACGCCGATCGCACCCGCAACCGCGCCGATGCCCGCGATGAAGAAGAGGACCTCGGCCATGGACGAGGCGGCAGGCTATTCGCCTTCAGAGCGCAGCGGGGTGCGGTCCAGCGGCTCGGCGAGCAGCATCTCCTTGGTGAAGATGAGGTCGCCGCGGTTGTAGTCGGACATCTCGTAGTCGTTGCCCATGGTGATCGCGTCGAACGGGCACGCGACCTCGCAGTAGCCGCAGAAGATGCAGCGCGAGAGGTTGATCTCGTACACCGCCGCGTAGCGCTCGCCCGCGCTCACCCGGTTCTCCGCGGTGTTCTCAGCGGCGACCACGCGGATGCAGTCCGCGGGGCAGGCCGCCGCGCACAGCGAGCACCCCACGCACTTCTCCAGGCCGGTGTCCTCGAAGCGGTGCAGCTTGTGGCGCCCGCGGAAGCGCGGGTAGACCGGCACCTTCTCCTCGGGGTAGGAGATCGTGTGCGTGCCCTCGAAGACCCGCGCCATCGTGGTCTTCAGGCCGCGCAGCGTCTCGCCGAACGCGCGGTAGGCACCGCCGGCGCCGCCGGGCTGCGGCGCGCGCTCGATCTGGATGACGTCGTCTCCGGGGTTCCAGGCCATCAGTTCGTCGCCACCACCACGATCGCGGTCACCAGGGCATTGAGCGTCGCCAGCGGCAGCAGCACCTTCCACCCGAGGCTCATCAGCTGGTCATAGCGCAACCGCGGGAGCGTCGCGCGGATCCATACGAACAAGAAGACGAAGAAGAAGAGCTTGCCGAAGACCACGAACGGGTCCACCCAGCCCGGCGGGTCGATGCCCAGCGGCAGCTGCCAGCCGCCGAGGAACATCGTCACCGCGATCCCCGAGACCACGAGGATGTTCAGGTACTCGGCGAAGAAGTACGTCGCGAAGCGCCCGCCGCCGTACTCCGTGTTGT
>JACCQW010000371.1 GCA_013813955.1 Solirubrobacterales bacterium | reverse complement strand
AGCCCGACGGTTCCGAGCCCCGGGCGGGCGCCGTCCAGGTGCTCGCGCTGCACGAGGCCGCCGGGCGGGAGGTCGACCATGTGTTCGTGCTCGGCCTGCACGCCGCGCGCATCCCGGGCGCCGGCGGCGACCGCGCGGCGATCGCCGACGCGCTGTTGAAGGAACGGCTGCCCCCCGACGACCGCGCGGCGCACCACGCGGCGATGCGCCGGCTGCTGCACGTAGCGATGACCCGCGCCCGCGAGGGAGTGGTGCTCGCCTACCCGGCGACGGCGCCCGACGGCGCCCGCCAGCCACCGTCGCCGTTCGCGGAGGAGGCGCGCGCCGCGGTCGGCGGCGAGTGGGTGCAGCTCGAGGAGGAGCTGTTCGGTCCCGAGGAGGCGCTGCACGCCACGTTCCAGGCGCTGCGCGACGAGCTGCTGGCGGGCGTCGCCCGCGTCGGCAAGGGCCTGAGCGAGCTGCGCCTGGACACCGATTTGGACATCACCCACGCGGTTGCGCGCTACCTCGAGCTGATCAAGCTCGCCGCGCTGCTCGAGCGCCCGCCCGGCCAGTCTGTCGCCGACGCGCTGGGGCAGATCAACCAGCGCCTGGCCGCCGAGCTCTCACCGATGCAGCGCGAGGTGCTCGCGACGTCGACGCTCGACGAGCTGCTGCTCGACGCCGAGCGCGACGACCGCGCGCGGGTGGCGGCGCGGGCCGCACGCACCGAGCCGAGCCTCGAGGCCTTTCTGCCGCGCCGCGGCGAGGGACTGATGCTGTCGGCGTCGGACATCGAGACCTACCGGACCTGTCCGCTTAAGTACAAGTTCGCGCGCGTCTTTCGCATCCCTCAGGAGCCGACCCTCAACCAGCGCTTCGGGATCCTCGTCCACCAGGTGCTCGAGCGCTACCACCAGATATCGGACCCACCCACCCGTACCCTGAACGAGCTGCTCGGGCTGCTGGAGAGCGGCTGGCGCCGCGGCGGCTTCGGGGACAGCGAGGAGGAGCGCCAGCTGCGCGAGAAGGCCGGTGCCGCGCTGCGCCGCTATCACCGCCGCGTCAGCGACGAGCCCGTCGAACCGGTGTGGTTCGAGCGGCCCTTCTCCTTCCGGATGGGGGCGCACACGCTGCGCGGGCGGGTCGACCGCGTCGACCGCCTCGCCGGCGGCGGCCACGAGCTGATCGACTACAAGACCGGCCGGCCGCGCAGCGCCGCCCAGCTGCGCGAGGACGTGCAGCTCTCGCTGTACGCCGTCGGCGCGCGCGAGGCATGGCAGCTCGACGCGGTCGGGCAGGCCTACCTCTACGTGCTCGACGACGAGAAGGTCCGCGTCCCCAGCGAGGAGATCGACCCCGCATGGATCGCGGACACCGTCGAGGAGGTCGCCGCGGGCATCCTCGCCCAGGGCTTCGAGCCGACGCCGTCCTACGCCGCCTGCTCGATGTGCGACTACCGCATCGCCTGCCCGGCCGCGGAGCGCTGAGCCATCGGGGGCATGTGCGACCCGTCACACGGAGGCAAAAGGTCAGGGCCCACCCTGGTGGGCCGGGAATCGTTCAGCGCTCGGGGCCCTGCTGGCGCAGGAAGCGCTGGAACTCGCGCGCGATGACGTCGCCGGAGGGCAGGTCGCCGGGCCTGACGGAGTCGGACTCCTCCTCGGCCGCCTGCTCGAGGCGCTCGACGAAGGCCTGCACGTCGGGGTCGGACTGCACGGCCAGGGAGACCTGGCGCTCGTAGTCCGACGCGGCGCTCTCGAGCTCGGAGGCGTCCACGGACACGCCGACCAGGCCCTCGAGCTTGCGCACGATGGCCAGCGCTGCCTTGGGGTTCGGCGCGGCGGCGACGTAGTGGGGCACGCTGGCCCACAGGCTCGCCGACGGCAGCCCGGCATCGGCACACGCGGCGTGCAGGACGCCGACGATCCCGGTCGGCCCCTCGTAGCTGGCCTGCGGCAACCCGAGCTTGGAGACGAGCCCGTCGTCGGAGGCCAGGCCGGTGATGGCGACCGGGCGCGAGTGGGGCACGTCGGCCAGCAGCGCGCCGAGGCTGACCACGAGCTGCGTGCCCAGGGCCTCGGCCAGGTCGATGATCAGCCCGCAGAACGTGCGCCAGCGCATGGACGGCTCGACCCCCTGCACGAGGATGAGATCGCGCGGCGCCCGGGGCACGCGGGCGGCGAAGACCTCGACCGCCGGCCAGGTGATCTCGCGGGTCCTGCCGTCGGTCAGGCGGATCTGCGGACGGGCGGCCTGGAAGTCGTAGAACTCCTCGGGATCGATCTGCGCGAAGCGCTCGGCGCCCAGCGACGCGCCGATGAAAGACAGGGCCGCCGAGGCGGCGTCGCCGGCGTCGTTCCAGCCCGTGAACGCGCAGATGACAGCGGGGGCGCGCAGGCCGTCGGGGCGGCTCTCCCATTGCAGTGGCTGCATCCGATTGAAGGTACATGATGGCCTCATTCCCGCTCCCCGCCCGCGTCGCCGTCGTCCTCGCGCAGCGCGCGGCGCACGAGCTGGGAGGCGACGAACAGGATGAGCACGGCGAAGCCAACCTCCAGCACGCGCTCGGGCACCGCGTTGGCGATCACCACGCCCGCGCCCGCGCCCGCGACGGCCAGCAGGCCGAGCGCGGCCGCGTCGGGTAGCCGCACGTTGCCGTAGGCGCGCTGGCGCCACGTCCCCACGATCGCCACGGGGACGATGGCCAGCAGCGACGTGGCCTGCGCGTCGAGCTGGTCGAGGTCCAGGAAGATCGTCAGCGCGGGCACGAACAGGGCCCCGCCGCCGATGCCGAGCAGCCCGGCGACGACCCCCGCCGCCAGGCCGATGAGCATCGCCTCGATCATCCGAGCAGCAGGTCGCCCGCGACCACGACGAGCAGCGCCGCGAAGCCGAGCGAGATCGCCCTCGTGGAGATGCGCTGCTGCAGCCAGATGCCCGCCAGGACACCCCCGACGGCGGGCACGCCCACGAGCAGGCCCTCCTCGAGATGCACATTGCCGTATCCGCCGTGGACGAGCGCGGCGACGGCCGCGATCGGGATGATCGCCGCCAGCGAGGTTCCGGTCGCCACCCGTTCGCCGTAGCCCAGCCAGAGCGTCAGCAGCGGCACCATCACCGTGCCGCCCCCCACCCCGAACAGGCCGCTGTACAGCCCGGCCGCGGTCCCGATCGCCGCGAGCGTGAGCGTTCGGCGCGACCGCATGAGCGCCATACTAGGGGCCATGTCCGCCGCCGCCACGCTGGCCGAGGCACTCAAGCCGCTGCGCGCCGATCCGGCGCGCGCGGCGGTCCTGCTCGACGTCGACGGGACCCTCGCGCCGATCGTCCGCCACGCCGACGACGCCCACGTGCCCGAGCCCACCCGGGCCCAGCTCATCGCCGTCGCCAAGCGCTACGGGGTCGTCGCGTGCGTCAGCGGCCGGCAGGCCACGACGGCCCGGCGGATCGTCTCGCTGGGGTCGATCGCCTACGTCGGCGCTCACGGCTCGGAGCTGCTGCGCCCCGGCGGCACCGAGGTCGACCTGGACGCCGACGTCGCCGCCCACGAGGATGCCGTGCGCAGCTTCGCGCACGACGCCTGGAGCGACGAGCTGCACCGCCTACGCGTGCGCCGCGAGGACAAGCGCGCCATCGCCGCCTATCACTGGCGCGGCGCGCCCGACGAGGAGGCTGCCGAGGAAGCGGTGCGCGCGGTGGCCGAGCGGGCGCAGGCCGCGGGGCTGGCCACCCACTGGGGCCGTAAGGTCCTCGAGGTCCGTCCGCCTGTGGCCATCGACAAGGGTCGCGGCGTCCGGCGCCTGCTCCAGGCCGCCGACGTCGGCGCCGCGCTGTACGTCGGCGACGACCTCACCGACCTCGACGCCTTCGCCGGCCTGCGCGACCTGGCCGCGGAGGGGCGCCTCGAGGCCGTGGTGTGCGTCGGCGTGCGCTCCGACGAGACGCCCGAGCGCCTGCTCGAGGAGGCCGACCTGCTCGTCGACGGACCGCTCGGCGTGCGCGCGCTGCTCACAGCCCTGCTGGACTGAGGCCGGGCGATGCGGTTCGTCGACTTCCTGCGGACGGCGGTGCTGCTGTGCGCGGGCTCGGCCACCGCGCTGGCGGCCGTGACCGTGCTGGCCGCCCGCTCGGACTCCGACGACACGCTGGTGTTCGTCGTCGCGGCATGGTGGGTGATCGCCGCGGCGATCGGCGTGCGGCTCGGCCGCCGTCCGGAGACCAACTCGCCGATCGCCGGGCTGCTCGCCGGCGCGAAGTCGACGACGTCGCTGCCCGAGCAGCAGCCCGGCAGCACGCTGCTCAACCGGCTGTGGCCGCTGCTCCTGTCGACGGTGCTCGCCCTCGGCCTGGGCCTCGTGGCCCCGCAGGTCCCCGGTATAGCGTGCGGCTTCGCGATCATCGGATCGCTGGCCTGGCGCCGCCAGGAGGCGGCGGTCACCGCGATCGAGGACCGCGACGGGGTCGCGTTCTACGTGGCGCCCACGTCTCCCGTGCGGCCGATGAAGCTGGTCCGCGCGCCCGGCTTCCGCCGCGACCTCGCACCCGTCAACGGAGCGGGTGGCCCGCCGGTCAGATGACGCGCCAGGCGATGCGCGAGGATGCCCGCGGATGCCCGCGGCCGACGTCCTCATCGTCTCGCTCGGCTCGACCGCGGGGCTGCGCGCCGCCGACGCCGAGCTGTGCGGCGCGCTGGAGCGCGGCGGCGCGCGCGTGGCGATGGC
>JACCQW010000366.1 GCA_013813955.1 Solirubrobacterales bacterium | reverse complement strand
GCGCTGGCCTTCTCGGGCTTTCTGGGCTACGTGTTCGTCTACACGGTCTGGCTCAAGCGGCGAACGCCGCAGAACATCGTCATCGGCGGCGCGGCGGGCGCGATCCCGCCGCTCGTCGGCTGGGCGGCGGTCACGGGCGGCCTGGGCGGCATGCCGCTGTATCTCTTCGCGATCGTCTTCTTCTGGACGCCACCGCACTTCTGGGCGCTGTCGATCCTGATGAAGGACGAGTACGCGCGCGTCGGGGTGCCGATGCTGCCGGTCGTACGCGGTGAGCACGAGACGCGCAAGCAGATCCTGCTGTACTCGGTGCTGCTGTACGCGGTGACCCAGCTGCCGTTCTGCGCCGGCGGCTTCGGCGTCACCTACCTCGTGGCCTCGCTCGTCCTCGGCGGGCTGTTCATCGTCGCGGCGGTGACGCTGTACCGCCGCGCCGACCGCCGCAGCGCGCTGCGGCTGTACCTGTTCTCGCTGGCCTACCTCGCGCTGCTGTTCGGCGCGATGGTCCTGGACGCCAAGGTCTAGGATCCGCCGATGGACCGCAAGCTCGCGCGCCGCAACCTGCGCTCCGGCCTCATCGCCGGGGCCGTCTGCTTCGTTATGTTCGGCATGACCTTCGTCGCGGCCGCGATCTATGTGTCGTAGGGCGATCGCGATGACCGTCGTCACGCACCCCTCGTCGAGCAACGGCTCGATTTCGTGAGCCCCCTCGACCGTCCCGTCCCCCCTGCCGGTGAGGAGATCCACCTCCCGGGCGGCAGCCTGCAGCCTGTGCTGCTCGCGGTCGGCCTCACGCTGGCCCTCGTGGGGGTGACCATCAGCATGGTGCTCGTGGTCTTCGGCGCGGTCCTGTCGGTCGCGGTCATCGTCCGCTGGATCATGGACGCGCGGCGCGAGATGGCGCACCTTCCGCTCGATCACGACTCCCACTGAGCCGGCCGCCCGGCGGCTGTGCGGCCGCAGGACGCGGTTGGCCCTAGGATGGGCGCATGAGCGTAGAGGCGCCAGGTTGAAGATGCAGGGTGCCTGCGCTCATCCCGCCGGGGCGTCGCGACGTAAAGAGTCGGTGATGCCCACCCAGCGCTCCGCAACGATTCGCCACCGGCGCAGCCTCTTCGAGGACGCCGTCGCCATCGTCGAGGCCGAGTACGGCTCGGATCTCGCACTCGACGACATCGCTCGCCGCGTCGCGTCCTCGCGCCGCCAGGTGCAGCGCGCCTACGCCGAGATCGGCAACACCTCGTTCCGAGAGCACCTCACGGCGGTCCGCATGGAACGGGCCGCCGAGCTGCTGACCGGTCGCGGGATGACCGTCCGCGACGTCGCCCACCGCGTCGGCTACCGCCAGCCGGCGCAGTTCGCCAAGGCGTTCCGTCGCCATCACGGGCTCGCCCCGTCCGCGTTCCGGGCCGACGACGGCTTCGTGCCGATGGTCGCCCGCGCCGCCGCCTGAACACCCGCAGCGGGGCGGCGCCGGGTGACCGGCACCTGATTGCCGTCCATCGCACGGACCACATAGGATCCCGCCGCGATGAGGGAGCGCAAGCGCGACGAGCGAACGCCGGTGCTGCAGATGGTGTTCCACGGCGCGATCGCTTCGGCGATCGGGATCGCCGTGGGCCTGGCCATCGACTGGTTCCCGGAGGGCGCCTCGACCCAGGCCGGTCCCATCGACACGCTCTGGGACGTGCTCATCGTGGTCTCGGTCCCGATCTTCGTGACCGTGAGCATCATCGTGCTCTTCAGCGTGCGGAACTTCGGCATGCGGCCCGGGGAGGAGAACCTCGACGGTCCGCCGATCCACGGCAACACGCGCCTGGAGATCGTCTGGACCGCGATCCCGGCGATCATCCTCGTGGCGCTGTGCACCTACGCCTACGTGGTGCTCGTGGACATCGAGGAGGCGCAGGCCAACGAGATGCGCATCAACGTCGTCGGCCAGCAGTTCACCTGGACGTTCGAGTACCCCCAGGCCGGCGGCAAGCCGGTGCGTTCCCAGCAGCTCTACCTGCCCCAGGACCGGCCGGTGCGCTTCTACGTCAAGTCGCTGGACGTCATCCACGACTTCTGGGTTCCCGCGTTCCGCATGAAGGTCGACGCGGTGCCGGGCATCGAGACCCGCTACCGGGTCACGCCCGACCGCCGGGGCACCTATCCGGTCGTGTGCGCCGAGCTGTGCGGCCTCGGGCACGCGTTCATGCGCGTGAACGCGCACGTGGTCAGCCCGCAGGCCTTCAAGAGCTGGCTGACCAAGCAGAAGCAGCCCGCGCAGGGCGCCAGCGCCGAGGGCGAGGCGCCTGACGGCAAGGCGCTGTTCGCCGAGGGCAACGGGGACGCCACCGCCTGCGGCGCCTGCCACACCCTGGCCGACGCCGGCACGAACGCGAGCATAGGGCCCGACCTCGACGAGGCCCTCCCCGGCCAGGACGCCGCCGCGATCAAGGCGTCGATCGTAAAGCCGAACGCCGAGCTGTCCGACGGCTTCCAGGCCGGCGTCATGCCGCCCAACTACGGCGATACGCTGTCGCCCGAGGAGCTCGACGCCCTCGTGGAGTACCTCGGCGAGGTGGCCGGGAAGTGACCCCGACGGCGACAAGGAGGAGGTGGCGGTGAAGCTCAGAGCACCCGGGTTTCCCCGCGCAGGCCTGTTCACCGCCCTCGGGGTGGCCTTCTCCTACGCGCTCATCCTGGCCGTCCGCGGCGCCTACGGCTATGACCCGCTGCTCAAGGGCGAGGCCGTCCTCGAGCTCTCGCTGATCGCCGCGCCGCTGTTCTTCCTCGTTGGCCTCGGCGCGTTCGACTACTGGTTCCGCTGGGCGTCCGGCGCCCCGACGATCCCCGAGGAGCACTCCAGCCACGGTGCGCACTCCTGGCGCGACTACTTCAAGGTCAACACCGATCACAAGGTGATCGGCATCCAGTATGTCGTCACCTCGTTCTTCTTCCTCATGGTGGGCGGCGTCCTCGCGATGCTCATGCGCGCCGAGCTCGCGCAGCCGGGCCGCCAGTTCGTCGACGCGAACACCTTCAACGGGCTGTTCAGCGTCCACGCGTCGATCCTGATCTTCCTGTTCATCATCCCGGTGTTCGCGGGCCTGGCCAACTACGTGCTGCCGCTCATGATCGGAGCGCCGGACATGGCCTTCCCACGGCTGAACGCGCTGTCGTTCTGGATGCTGCCGCTGGCCGGCCTGATGATGATCCTCTCGTTCTTCGCGCCGGGAGGCTCGTTCGCCAGTGGCTGGACCGCCTACGCGCCGCTGTCGACGACGGCGCCGGAGGGACAGGTCTTCTTCACCATCGGCGTGCAGTTCGCGGGGGCGTCGTCGATCGCCACCGCGCTGAACTTCCTGGTCACGATCATCACCATGCGTGCGCCCGGGATGAGCTTCTTCCGGATGCCGCTGCTGGTGTGGGCAAACTTCTCGACCTCGCTGCTGGTCGTCATCGCCACCCCGTTCGTCGCCGCCTCGCAGTTCTTCGTGCTCTTCGACCGCGCCCTGGGCTTCAACTTCTTCCAATCGACCAACGGCGGCGACGTGCTCATGTACCAGCACGTCTTCTGGTTCTACTCGCATCCGGCGGTCTACATCATGATGCTGCCCGGCTTCGGGATCATCTCCGAGGTCCTGGCGGTGAAGTCCCGAAAGCCGATCTTCGGCTACCGGATGATGGCCTTCTCGCTGCTGGCCATCGTCGCGCTGGGCTTCACGGTCTGGGCGCACCACATGTTCGTCTCCGGCATGCAGGACTGGATCCGCATCCCGATGATGATCACGACCGCGATCATCGCCGTGCCGACCGGGATCAAGATCTTCTCCTGGCTGGCGACGCTGTGGCGCGGGGTGCTGCACCTCGACACGCCGATGCTCTTCGCCCTGGGCTTTCTGTCGATGTTCACGCTGGGCGGGATCTCGGGCGTGATGCTCGCCATGATCCCGGTGACCATCCACGTCAGCGACACGTACTTCATCGTCGCCCACATCCACTACGTGCTCTTCGGCGGGTCGCTGCTGACGATCTTCGCCGGCGTCTACTACTGGTTCCCGAAGATGACGGGCCGGATGTACGACGAGAAGCTCGGCAAGCTGCACTTCTGGACGACGTTCATCTTCTTCAACGCGACGTTCGCCCCGATGCACCTCATCGGCGTCCAGGGCATGCCGCGCCGGGTCGCCGACTACGCCGAGCAGTTCGGCAACTGGAACCTGTTCATCTCGATCGCGAGCTTCTTCGTGGGGCTGAGCACGCTGATCTTCGTCTACAACATGGTCTCCTCCTGGCGCGGCGGCCCGCGCGCGGTGGCCAACCCCTGGCGCGCGCTCACCCTGGAGTGGCAGGTCTCCTCCCCGCCGCCGATCTTCAACTTCGACGCCGTGCCCACCGTGGTCGGCGGGCCCTACGAGTACGGCGTGCCCGGTGCCGTCCACGGGATCTTCGGGCCCGCCCGGCCGGCCGACGTCCCCACGCCTGCCGGCGCGCCCGCCCCGGCCGAGAGCCCAAAGGAGTAGCGACGCATGCCCCACATCCTGGTCGTGGCCAGCGAGACCGTCGGCGGAGCCAAGCTGACGGAGACGGTGCGCGAGCGCTCCCGGCAGGAGGACGCATCGTTCTCGCTCGTGGTCCCGATGACCAAGCCCAGGGCGGGCTACGTCATCTACGACGAGGCCGTACGCGACGCCGCCCAGGTGCGCGTCGACCTGGCCCTCTCCTATCTGCGCGGCGAGGGCGTCACGGTCAACGGGGAGGTCGGTGACGAGGATCCGTTCACCGCGACGATGGACGCGATCCGCGAGTACCAGCCCGACGAGGTCATCGTCTCCACGCTGCCGGTGGCCTCCTCGGGCTGGCTGCGGCGCGACCTGATCGAGCGCATCGAGGGCGAGTCGGGGCTGCCGGTGACCCACGTCGTCACCGACCTCGACGCGGAGGGCCTGCCCTTCGCGGTCACGCTGGTCGTCGCCAACCAGACGACGGGCGCCGACCAGCTGGTGCAGCGGATGAAGGAGCGCGCGAGCGCGGCCGGCGAGCAGATGTTCATCGTCGTCGTGCCCCAGACCGACGGGGGCGGCCGCGCGGCCGCCGTGGCACGCGCGCGCCTGGGCAACACGCTGGACGCCATGCGCCGCGAGGGGCTGCTCATCGCAGGCATGATCGGCGACCCCGATCCCTACACCGCGACGATGAACGCGCTGCAGTTCTAC
>JACCQW010000354.1 GCA_013813955.1 Solirubrobacterales bacterium | reverse complement strand
TGCCGAGCACGCGCTGCAGCTCGTGGCCCGGTCGGCGCAGGGCGCGCGCGGCCGCACTGCCGGAGTGACGCTCGCTCCACGCGAACACCTCGACGGCGAGCCCGACCGAGGCCAGGCTCACCGCCGCATGCGCGGCGGGCCCGGGCTTCTCGAGGACGCCGCGCAGCAGCGCCGCGCCGGCAAGGTTCAGCGACAGCAGGGGAGCCATCAGGTGCGAGCCGCAGCGGTCGTGCTCCTTGGCCGCGTCGGCCGCGTCGGCGTCGTCGTTCTCGTAGGCGGCGATCGCCTTGTGCTCGACCCCGTGGTAGGCCGCGAGGTCACCGCCGCGCAGCGCGACGAGGCTGGGCAGCAGCGAGATGGCGGCGACCGCGCCCTCGCTGCCGACGCCGTTGCGCAGCCGGCCGCGTACGAGGCGCCCGCTGGTCGCCGCGGCGACCATCGCGCCGAGCACCTTGGCGTCCTGGAAGGGCAGCCGCGCCTCGGGCAGGGCGCGCTTGACCAGCGGGATGACCGCCATCGCCTCACCCAGGCGCAGGACGCCGCGCACGCCGGCGACCTGCTCGAAGCGGCGCACGCGGGGCTTGCGCCCCGAGGCCACCGCGATCGACCCGTCGGTGCTGCGCACGGCGGCGGCCCAGTGTGTCGGGCCGTGGACCAGCAGGCCGTTGCGCAGGGCCATGCCGCCGAGTCGCAGCTTTTGGGGAGTCCCCGAGCCGGCGTCCGGCGGGCTCTCCTGAGACCGGCGATCGCCATCGGGGCTCTCAGGATCGTCGGTCATCCCAGCAGCTCCTTGGTGATGTCGTGGAAGAACGCCGCGGCGAAGCCGAGGTCGCGCACGTCGATGCGCTCGTCGGCGCCGTGGACGAGCGGCGCGACGTCGTACAGCGTCATGTGCCTGTGGGGGAAGAAGCCGTAGGCGACGCAGTCGGGGAACGTGTGGCGAAAGGTCCGCGAGTCGGTGAACCCGGGCAGGATCGTCGGAACCACCCGCGAGCCGGGGTCCTGCTCGCCCAGCCAGCGGGTGATCGCGTCCATGAGCGGCGAGGAGACCGGCGATGCGTTGCCGATCACGCGCTCGGAGAACTCGATCCGGTAGCCCTCGCCGCCGAGGACCTCGTGGATGCGCCGCGCGGCGCCCTCCTCGCCCATCCCGGGCGGGACCCGGCAGTCGACCTGCAGCTCGGCGGTCGAGGGGATCACGTTGATCTTCTCCGAGGCGCGGATGCGGGTGGGCGCGAGCGTCACGCCGAGCATCGGCTCGACGAGCATCGCCAGCACCTCGTCGCGCTCGCGCAGGCGCTCCAGCGAACCGGACGGATCGCCGTCGTCGGGCGGCAGGCCCAGGCCCTCCAGCAGGGCGCGCGGCCCGTCGGTCAGGTCGAAGCCCGGCTGGCGCTCCCCGATGCGCGCCAGCAGCGGCGCCATCTTCAGCAGGGCGTTGTCGCCGATCTTCGGGATCGAGGCGTGGCCGGCGACTCCGTCGGTGATCAGGCGGAAGCGAAAGACGCCCTTCTCGGCCACGCACACGCCGTAGACGCGGCCCCCGTCGTAGGGGATGACCGGGCCTCCGCCCTCGTTGAGGAGCATGTCGCAGCGCACCTTGTCGGGGTGGTGCTCGCAGATCCACTGCGCGCCCAGCGCCCCGCCGGTCTCCTCGTCGACGACCACCACCACGAGCAGGTCGCCGCGGGCCGGGCGCCACCCCCCGCGGGCGAGCGCGGTCGCGGCCGCGACCTCCGCCGCGGTCTGCGACTTCATGTCCAGCGCCCCGCGCCCCCAGACGAAGCCCTCCCACATCGCGCCCGACCACGGGTCGTGGGTCCACTCCGATGGGGTCGCCAGCACGGTGTCGACGTGGGAGAGCAGGCACAGGGTGGGCCCGTCCGCGGCCCCGCGCAGCCGCGCGACGAGGTTGGGCCGCTCGGGCTCGGCCCCCAGCAGCTCGACCTCGAAGCCGGCCTGGCGCAGCATGGCGGCCAGGAACTCCTGGGCGGGCCGCTCGTTGCCCGGCGGGTTGACGGTGTTGCAGCGCAGCAGCCGGCGCAGGATCTCGACGCTCTGCGTTTGCAGCTCGACCACGATCCGCCATGCTAGCCGTCGGATGTCGTCGGACCGCTACGTCCCCGCGTTGGGCTTCGAGCGCCTCACGCGCCTGTACGACCCGGTCCTGCGCCTGACCACGCGCGAGACCACGTTCCGCCGGCGGCTGCTCGACCAGGCCCAGCTGCGCCCCGGCGACAGCGTGCTGGACCTCGGCTGCGGCACCGGCACGCTGGCCGTCGCCGCGACCGAGCGCGAGCCGCGTCTGGAGATGGTGGGGATCGACGGCGACCCGGCGATGCTGCAGCGCGCCCGGGCCAAGGCCGCGGCGGCCGGCGCGCACGTCGACTTCGACGAGGGCCTCTCCGACGCGCTGCCCTACGCGGAATCGTCCTTCGACGCCGTGCTGTCCAGCCTGTTCTTCCACCACGTCACCCGGGCGGTCAAGGAGCGCACGGCCCGCGAGATCGCGCGCGTGCTGCGCCCCGGCGGCACGCTGCACGTGCTCGACTGGGGCCGCCCGCGCGACCCGCTGACGCGCGCGCGCTTCCTCGGCGTGCAGCTCTTCGACGGCTTCGAGACGACCCGCGACACGGTCACCGGCGCGCTGCCGCAGATTCTCGCCGGCGCGGGCCTGGCCGACGTGCGCGAGCACGGGCGCCTGCAAGCCGCGTTCGGCGTGCTGAACTTCTGGTCGGCGCGGCGCAGCTGAGCGCGGCCACCCGCTTGCGCGCCACACGCGACCATACTTGCGCGATGGCCGACCAGCTGTTCGAGACCGGTGACGACGACGGGCGCAGCCGCACGCCGGTCCCGCACGCCGACGCGCCGCTGGCCGTCCGCATGCGCCCGCGGACGATCGACGAGCTCGTCGGCCAGCAGCACATCCTGGGCTCGCCGCAGGAGCCGTCCGCGCTGCGCCGGGCGATCGCCGACGGCCGCCCGCACTCGATGGTCCTCTACGGCCCGCCGGGCAGCGGCAAGACGACGCTCGCGCGCATCGTCGCCGGCGCCGCCCGCGCCGCGTTCGAGGAGCTCAGCGCGGTGGAGGCAGGCCGGGCACAGGTCCGCGAGGTGATCGAGCGCGCAGCGCACCGCCGCGAGGCCAGCGGCGAGCCGACGATCTTCTTCCTCGACGAGATCCACCGCTTCAACAAGGCCCAGCAGGACGCGCTGCTGCCCGCCGTCGAGGAGGGCCTGGTCACGCTCATCGGGGCGACGACCGAGAACCCGTACTTCGAGGTCAACGCCGCGCTGCTCAGCCGCGCACAGGTCTACGAGCTGCACGCGCTGAGCGCGGCCGACGTCGAGGCGCTGCTGCGCCGCGCGCTCGAGCGCGGGGAGTGCGGCGGCGCGACGGTCCCCGGCGAGGTGCTCGCGTTCCTGGCCGGCCGCTCGGGCGGCGACGCGCGCACCGCGCTCGCCGCGCTGGAGCTGGCCTGCGAGAGCGCGGAGGGTCAGCCGCTGACGATGGAGGGCGCCGAGGAGGCCCTGCAGCGCCGCGCGCTGCGCTACGACAAGGCGGGCGACCAGCACTACGACTACATCTCGGCCTTCATCAAGGCCACGCGCGCGTCGGACCCGGACGCGGCGCTGTACTACCTCGCGGTCATGCTCGAGGGCGGCGAGGATCCCCGCTACCTCGTGCGCCGCATGATCGTCCTCGCCTCCGAGGACATCGGCAACGCCGACCCGCAGGCGCTCGTCGTGGCCACCGCGACGGCCGCCGCGGTCGAGCACATCGGGATGCCCGAGTGCCAGTACGCGCTGGGCCAGTGCGCGATCTATCTCGCGCTGGCGCCGAAGTCCAACGCCGCCACGCGGGCGATCGGGGCCGCGCGGGGGCACGTGCGCAGCCACGGCGCCGCCTCCCCGCCCGCCCCGCTGCGCTCCGCTGCCTATCCGGGCGCGGCCGAGCTCGGCCGCGGGCAGGGCTATGAGTACCCGCACGACCAGCCCGGGCACGTCTCAGGCCAGGAGGTCGCGCCCGACGAGGTCGCCGGCACCCGCTTCTACGAGCCCGACGACGCCGAGGCGCCGCTGCGCGAGCGCCTGGAGCAGATCCGCCGCGCGCGGGGGCGCTGAGGCGCCGAGGTGCTGCCCGCGCGCGCCGGCACCCGGATCCGTCGCACCGCCTGACAGAATCGCCGCGATGTCGGCGCATCCCAGCTCCGCCGGGCGGATCGAGTCGGTGAGCCCGGTGGACGGTGCCGCGCTCGGCAGCCTGGTGGCCACGGCCCCCGCGGACGTCGCCGCGGCGGTCGCCGGATCCGCCGAGGTGCAGCGGCTGTGGGCGCAGCTGCGCCTCACCGACCGCGCGCGCTACCTGGCCCGTGCTGCCCAGGCGGTCATCGACGAGTGGGACGACATCGCGGCGGTCGTCGTCCGCGAGCAGGGCCGCCCGATCGCCGAGGCGCAGAGCATGGAGCTGCTGCCCGCGGTGGAGACGCTGCAGTGGCTCGCCGCGTCCGGCCCGGACGTGCTCGCGCCCGAGCGCGTGGGCGTCGCGCGCAGCCTGTATCCGACCAAGCGCGCCCGCCTGACCTTCGAGCCGCTCGGGGTCGTCGCGGTGCTGACGCCGGGCGCCGAGCCCTTCGCGACGCCGCTGGGCGACGTGGCCGTCGCGCTGATGGGCGGCAACGG
>JACCQW010000331.1 GCA_013813955.1 Solirubrobacterales bacterium | reverse complement strand
AGCCCGAGCCCGGCGAGCCCGCGGCCGTGGAGCCCGAGCCCGGCGAGCCCGCGGCCGTGGAGCCCGAGCCCGCCGAGCCCGCAACCGCCGACAGCCCGGCCAAGGACGCCACATGAGCACCACGCAGATCTCCGCCAGCGACGTCAAGGCCCTGCGCGAGCGCACCGGCGCCGGGATGATGGACTGCAAGCGGGCCCTGCAGGAGTCCGGCGGCGACATGGACGCCGCCGCTGACTGGTTGCGCGAGAAGGGCATCGCCGGCGCGGCCAAGCTCGGAGCCCGCGAGGCCACGGAGGGCACCGTGCAGTCCTACATCCACGCCAACGGCAAGGTGGGCGTGCTCGTCGAGGTCGACTGCAACACCGACTTCGTCGCGCGCAACGACGACTTCGTCGCCTTCGCGCGCGACCTCGCGCTGCACATCGCGGCCAGCCCGCAGACGCGCTACGTCAGCGAGGACGAGATCCCCGAGGCCGACCGGCAGGCGGAGCTGCGCATCTACGAGGCCCAGGCCGCCGACAAGCCCGAGAACGTCCGCCCGAAGATCGCCGAGGGCAAGCTGCGCAAGTGGATGGAGGAGACCGTCCTGCTGCGCCAGCCGCACGTCAACGGCGACAAGTACGAGGACAAGACGATCGAGGCGCTGCGCGCGGAGCTGTCGGCCAAGACCGGCGAGAACGTCGTCGTGCGCCGCTTCACCCGCTTCGCGGTCGGCGAGTAGTCTCGCCGCGTGGGCGGGGACGCCATCACACGACAGCCCGCGTTCCAGCGGATCCTGCTGAAGCTGTCCGGTGAGGCGCTCATGGGCGACCTCGAGTACGGGACGGACGCCGAGCGCATCCGCGCCGTCGCCGTCCAGGTCGCCGCCGTGCAGGCGCGCGGCGTAGAGGTGGCGATCGTGGTGGGCGCGGGCAACATCTACCGCGGTCTGAAGGGCGCGGCCAGCGGCATGGATCGCGCCACCGCTGACTACATGGGCATGCTCGCCACCGTCCTGAACGCGCTCGCGCTGCAGGACGCGCTGGAGAAGCAGGGGGCCAACACGCGCGTGCAGTCGGCGATCACGATCTCCGAGGTCGCCGAGCCCTACATCCGCCGCCGCGCGATGCGCCACCTCGAGAAGGGCCGCGTCGTCATCTTCGCGGCGGGCACCGGCAACCCGTTCTTCACGACGGACACGGCGGCCGCGCTGCGCGCGGTCGAGATCCACGCGGAGGCGATCCTGATGGCTAAGAACGGCGTCGAAGGCGTGCTCTCTGCCGACCCGCGCGAGGACGCCGGAGCGCAGCTGATCCCGGAGATCAGCCACATGGACGCGCTGCGCCGCGGCCTGCGCGTCATGGACTACACGGCGCTGACCCTCTGCGCCGAGAACCAGATGCCCCTGCACGTCTTCAACATGGACGACGAGCGCAACATCGAGCGGATAGTGTCCGGCGAACGCGTGGGAACCGTGGTGATCACCCGAGATGAGTGAGCTGACCGACGAGCTCCTGGCCGACGCGCGCGAGCGGATGGGCAAGTCCGTGGAGGCCACCAACGGCGAGTTCACCTCCGTGCGCACGGGCCGCGCTAGCCCCGCTCTGCTGGACCGCGTGAGCGTCGACTACTACGGCGCGCAGACCCCGCTCAGGCAGCTCGCCACGATCAACGCGGCGGAGACCCAGCTGCTCACCGTCCAGCCCTACGACAAGTCCTCGATGAAGGCGATCGAGAAGGGCATCCAGGACGCCCAGCTCGGCCTGACGCCCTCCAACGACGGCAACGTCATCCGCCTGTCGATCCCGCAGCTCACCGAGGAGCGGCGCAGGGAGCTCGTCAAGATGGTCCGCCACATCGCCGAGGAGGGCCGCGTGGCGATCCGCAACGTGCGCCGCGACTGCATGCACGACCTGCGCGAGCTCAAGGGCGAGGGCGAGATCGGCGCCGACGACGAGCACCGCGCCGAGGCCGACCTGCAGAAGCAGACCGACGCGAGGATCGCCGAGCTGGACGCCCTGCTGAAGGGCAAGGAAGAAGAGATCCTCGAGGTCTGAGATGGCGGCGCGGTACGTCGCCATCATCACCGACGGCAACGGCCGCTGGGCCAAGGCACGCGGCGTGCCCGTCCACGAGGGTCACCGGGCCGGCGCGGACACCGTCAAGGCGCGGCTGCGCGACGCCGTCGAGCTCGGCATCGAGGAGCTGACCGTCTACTCGTTCTCCACGGAGAACTGGTCGCGCCCGCAGGACGAGGTGTCCGGCCTGATGGCGATGTTCGCGCAGCGGATCGTCGGCGAGACGCCCGAGCTGCACGAGCAGGGCGTGCGGATGCGCTTCGTCGGGCGGCGCGACGGCGTCGATCCCGCGCTCGTCGAGCGGATGCGGTGGGCCGAGGGCGTCACCGACGCCAACGAGCGCATCACGCTGTTCGTCGCGTTCAACTACGGCGGCCGGGCCGAGATCCTCGACGCCGCACGGCGCTTCGACGGCGGCGACGAGGACGACTTCCGCGCGCTGCTGTATGCGCCGGAGATGCACGATCCCGAGCTGATCATCCGCACGAGCGGCGAGCAGCGGCTGAGCAACTACCTGATGTGGCAGTCGGCCTACTCCGAGCTCGTCTTCCGCGACGAGCTGTGGCCGGACTTCGATCGCGCTGCCTTCGAGGCCTCACTGGCCGAGTACGACGCCCGCGCGCGGCGCTTCGGCGGCCGCTGATGGCCACGCCCCGCGGCCGGCGGCCCCCGGGAGGGCGGGCTCAACACCGGCGCTCGCGGCGTTCGGAGCGGCGCAACACGAGCTCCGATCTCGGTGCTCGCGTCGTCGCCGCGATCCCGGCCGTCGCCTTCGCGATCACGATCATCGTGGCGGGCGGCATCTGGTTCGCCCTCGGCCTGATCGTGCTGGGCATCGCGGCCCTGGGCGAGTTCTTCCGCCTGTACGCCGATACCGAGCCCGTGCGCCTGGCCGGCTTCGTCGGCGTCGTCGCGCTGATCCTCGCGGCGCACTTCGGCGAGGATTTCCACGTCCTGCTCACCGCCGTCGCGCTGTTCCCGGTGCTGTTCGCCGTCACCCTCGCCCAGCGGCGCGCCGGGACGCTGGGGATGGCGGTCACGCTCTTCGGCGTCGCGTGGATCGGCCTTGCGTTCGCGCACGCCACCCTGCTGCGCGAGCTGCCCCACGGCGCGGGGATCATCGTCGACATCCTCGTCGGCACGTTCATCGGCGACACGGGTGCGTATCTCGGCGGCCGCGCGTTCGGGCAGCGCAGGCTCGCGCCCAGCGTGTCGCCCAACAAGACCGTCGAGGGGCTGGCCATCGGCATGGTCACCGCGGTGATCGCGACGTGGCTGGCGGGCACCTACCAGGACTGGCTGTCGGGGACCGACGCGCTGCTGCTCGGGCTCGGCGTCGCGATCGCCGCGCCGCTGGGCGATCTGTTCGAGTCCTTCGTCAAGCGCGACGCCGGCATGAAGGACACCGGGCGCCTGTTCGGCGCCCACGGGGGCGCCCTGGACCGCCTCGACGCGGTCCTCTTCACGGCCGTCGCGGGCTACTACATCTGGCGCGCGTTGCTCGGTTAAGCGGTAGATCGGTGTCATCACGAGTGAATCGGTGCTATCACCTCCCGATGCGCCTTCGCCTCCTCGCCGCACCGGCCGTCCTCGTCGCGCTGGCGCTCGCGGCGCCAGCCGCCTTCGCCGGCACGCTGCTGAACCGCACGGTCAGCACCTCCGACACCGAGAAGCGCCGCTGCCACGCGCGCCTGGCCCCCGCGGGTACCGACGGCGTCGTCCGCCGGACCGTGCGGGTGACGACGTCCAGCCTGATCCGAGCCCGCCTGACCGCCCCGCGCGGCGACTGGGACCTCGGCGTCTTCGACCGGCACACGCGCCGCAGCATCGGCGGCTCGGCGGCCTTCGGCTCGCGCGAGCTGGCGGAGGGCTATGCCGCGCCCGGCGCCGTGATCGTGCAGGCC
>JACCQW010000323.1 GCA_013813955.1 Solirubrobacterales bacterium | reverse complement strand
GACGAGGTCGTCGTCGCCGACAACACGCCGCAGGGCGTCTTCGGCACGGCCGCGCGCAACGGGCTCGTCCGCGTCGTGCACGCCCACCGCGAGCGGTCCTCCTATCACGCGCGCAACGTCGGGGCCGAGGCGGCGCGGCACGAGTGGATCCTCTTCACCGACTCCGACTGCCGCCCTGCGCCGGACATCCTCGACGCGTACTTCTCCGCGCCGATCGCGGATGACGTCGGGGGCGTCGTCGGCCCGGTGCATCCGCTGGACGATGGCGCGACCTGGGTGTCGCGCTACGCGGTGACGCGCCAGGAGAACAAGCAGGCCATGCACCTGCGCAACAGCTACAAGCCGTTCGGTGCCACCGCGAACCTGTTGGCCCGGCGCGTGGTGTGGTCGCAGCTCGGCGGCTTCCACGAGGGGATCCGCTCGGGTGGCGACGTCGACTTTTCCTGGCGCCTGCAGGATGCCGGCTGGCGCCTGGACTATCGCGAGGAGGCGGCGGTCGCCCACGAGCAGCGCGAGAGCGTCAAGGCACTCGTACGCCAGTTCGCGCGCTACGGGTCGGGGCGGCGCTGGGTCAACCTACGCCATCCGGGCTCGCGGATGCGCCCGCGCATCACCCGGCCGGTGGCCCGCTGCTTCGCCGCGGCCGGCTACTGGTTGCTGCGCGGCAGCCCGCGCAAGGCGGGCTACAAGCTCGTCGACGCCCTCGTGATCACGTCGGAGGCGGCAGGCAGCCTTCTGGCCAACCGCTCGACCGCCGGTGACCCGCCGGCCGCGGAGGTGGGAGCCCGGCGGCGCATCACGATCCTGGTCGACACGTTCCCCGAGGTCTCCGAGACGTTCATCGTCACCGAGGCACACGAGCTCGCGGCCCTCGGCATCGGCATCCACGTGGAGTCCAGCGGCCGTGCGCGGCGCCCCGACCCGTCGGCCGCCCGCGACCTGGACGTCTGCTTCCTGGAGGACGATGCGCCGCTGCGCAAGCTCGCCGACACCGCGTGGGTGGTCGCGCGTCATCCGGCGCTCTGCCTGCGTGACCTGCGCGACCGCGCCCGATGGCGAGTGGGGGGCGACCAGCCGTTGCCGCTGCGCAGCATCGCCCCGCTCGCGCGTCGCTGCGAGCGCCGGGGCGACGAGATGCTGCACGCGCACTTCGCCGCCGGCGCGGCGCTGACCGCGCTACGCGTCGGCCGGCTGATCGATCGGCCGTACAGCGTCACGGCGCACGGCTACGACATCTTCCGGATCCCGCGCAACCTGCCGGAGAAGCTGGAGCGGGCGGCCTTCGCCACGAGCGGCAGCGACTTCACCGTCGCTGCCTTGCGCGATGTCACGCCGAACGGGCGAATCGACCTGCATCGGGTGGTCATGGGGGTCGACGGCGAGCGCTGGCGGCGCGAGACGCCGTACACCGGCGACGGGCCGATCCTCGCCGTCGGGCGGCTGGTCGAGAAGAAGGGCTTCAGCGTGCTGCTGGACGCGGCCGCGCGGATGGGGCGCAGCGGCCAGGGCCATCCGATCGCGATCGTCGGCGAGGGCCCGCTCCGGCCCGAGCTCGAGGCACAGCACGCCGCGCTGCATCTCGGCGAGCACGTGGCGCTCGCCGGGTCGCGCTCGTCCGACGAGGTGCGTGCGCTCCTGGAACGTGCCGCGGTGCTCGTCGTGCCGTGCGTGATTGCCGCGGACGGCGATGCGGACTCGATGCCCGTCATCGTCAAGGAGGCACTGGCCATGGAGGTTCCCGTGGTCAGCAGCGACGCCGCGGGCCTGCCCGAGGTGGTGCGCGAGGACTGGGGACGGCTGGTCGCCGCGGGTGATGCGGCCGCGCTCGCCGCGGCGCTGGCTGAGGTGCTCGCTTTACCGGTCGCCGAGCGGCGGGACATGGGCCGCCGCGGACGGAGCTTCGTGCTCGAGCATTGCAACGCCGCCGGGGAGGCCCAGCGCCTCGCGCGCCTCATCGACGACGCCGTGGCGCGTGCCTGACGCACGCGTCCTGATGGACGTCAGGCGTGCCCGCGCCCACACCGGCATCACGCGCGTCATCGACGGCTGGCGCCGTGAGGCCGAGCGTGATGGTCGCGCGGTCGCGTTTCTCGACACCGACGAGCTCGGCGATGCGTCGCCACGACCATGGGAGCCGGCCGCGATCGCGCGCTCCGCGCGCAGGCACGAGGCCACGCTATTCCACGCGCTCTATCCGCTGGTCGCGCTCACCCCGCGCGTCCCGAGCCTGCTGACGCTCTACGACACCCTCCAGCTCGACCGCGGCCCCCTCCGCGGCCGGGCCGCAGGCGCGGTGCTGCGCAGAAACGTGCGCCTGAGCGGTGGGGTGCTCACGATCAGCGAGTACTCGCGGGGCGCCATCTCACGGCGCCTGGGCGTGGACCCGGCGCTGATCACCGTGGCGCACCCTGGGATCGAGCTGCCTCCCACCGCTGAGCCCTCGCCCGGTCGCTACCTGCTGTACATCGGCAACGCGAAGGAGCACAAGCACGTCGAGCAGCTCGTGCGCTGGGCCCCGTCCGTGCTGGCGGCGCACGAGCTCTCGCTGGTCGCCGTGGTGCCCCGGGAGGCAGCCGAAGGGCTAAGCCCGGCCTCGAATGACGAGCACGTCTACCTGCGTCACGGGGTCGACGATGGCGAGCTCGCGCGGCTGCAGGCCGGCGCGGTGGCCTACGTCTCGCTGGCCGACGGCGAGGGATTCGGGCTCCCGCCGCTGGAGTGCGCCGCCCGCGGCGTGCCCAGCGTGCTCCTGGACGGCGGTGCACACCGGGAGGTCATGGGCGACGGCGCGACCTACTGCACGCTCGATCGCGACGACCTGGCCACGGCGGTGAGCACGCTTGTGCACGACCGCGCTCGCTACGCAGAACGAGCCCTCGCCCGCGCCGAGGTGTTCTCGTGGTCGCGGAGCTGGAGCCAGGTCCGCGCGGCGTACGACCGACTGGCGACCTAGACGACGGTCGCCTCCACGCGCACGGGCTCGGGCTCGTCCGCGCCGATGACGACGAGCCCGACATCACCGAGATCGACCCCGATGTCGACACGCGCGTCGCCGAGGACCGTGCGCCAAGCGCGGCGCATCCCGTCCGACCAGTCGATGTCGTCGAAGACCACGGTCGCGCCGGGCGCCAGGTGGGGTCGGATGAGCTCCAGGTACTCCAGCGTGGCCTCCTCGTCGTGATGACCGTCGATGAAGGCGTGGCCGACGGTGCCGAGATCGGCCAGCGCGGGCGCGAGCTCATCCTGGAAGCGCCCGACGCGCACCTCCACGTTGTCCAGGCCCAACTCGCGCAGGTTGGCCGTTGCGAGCGCCGCCGGCTCGGGCG
>JACCQW010000312.1 GCA_013813955.1 Solirubrobacterales bacterium | reverse complement strand
CGGCCAGGCCGGCGGCGAGCAGCGCCATCAGGCCCAGAGGGACGGCGTAGGCGGTGATCCCGAAGCCCTCGTCGTCGGGCAGCGCGAGCACGTCCTTGCCGTACTCGGCCACGAGCGCGGCCTTGACCTGCTCCTTGTCGCGGCCGTCGGCGATGAGCCCGCGGATGAACTCACGCTGGCGGTTGGCCTGCGCGCTCTCGGCGATGTTCAGCGGCACGTTGCACGACACGCACATGACCTCGTCCTCGATGTCGACCAGCGACGGTGCGGCCGGCGCGGACGCGGGTGCCAGCAGTGCGGCGAGCATGGCGACCAGGACGCCGAGCAGGACCGCGCGGCTCATCGCGCCGCCACCTTCAGCGCGCGGTCCAGCCACGCCTCGTCGATCTGGCCACGGCGCAGGGCCGCGATGCGCCCGCGCGAGTCGATGACGAACGTCTCGGGCAGGCGGGTCGTCCCGTAGGCCCGCGCGAGCTCGGTGTCGACGTCGCGCACGCTGGGATAGCTCAGGCCGTTCTCGCGCACGAAGGCCAGCGAGTCCGGCGTGGCGTCCTGGTAGGTCACGCCGAGGACGGTGCCGTCGCCGCTGCGCCGCAGGCGCTCCTGCGCGCGCTCGAGCACCGGCGCCTCCGCCTTGCAGGGCCCGCACCACGACGCCCAGAAGTTGAGCACCACGATCTGTCCCTTCAGGCTCTGGACCGACCGCGTGCCCTGTCCGCCGAGCACCGGCAGGGGGCGGCTCGGGGCGGCTGGGCGCTCGCCGCGGCGGACCGCCTCGTCGATCGACGTGTCGTCTCCGCGGGCGACCAGCCCGTAGCCGAGCAGGCCGACGAGGCAGACGGCGGTGAGGGCGGCGACGAGGGGGACGGTCAGGCGCTTCATCGGGTCTTTCAAGGTTAGTCCGGCGCGCGCCCCGGCTGCGCGGGACCCGTAGAATCCGGGCTGCTGCGGACGTAGCTCAGTTGGTAGAGCGCAAGCTTCCCAAGCTTGAGGTCGCGGGTTCGACCCCCGTCGTCCGCTTCGGCGAGAACACCCGGCCGCGCCCTGATCGCCGAGGCGGGCGTGGCGCTCCCGGCCTGAGCCGGGGCGCCGCCGTGACCGTTCGCTAGGTCTAGACCCCGAGCTCCTCGGAGGCCATCCTGGCGCCTTCGATGCGCGCCGAGATCTTCTGCATCGCGATGTCCCGCGCGAAGTCCGGGGACCCGTGCTGGGGCTTGACGTCGCGGCTGAACGGCGAGAAGCCGCAGTCGTCGGTGGCCCCCAGGCGCTCCGGCGGGATGTGCTTGGCCGCCAGGAGCAGGTCGTCGCGCACCTGCTCGGCGGTCTCCACCTCGGGCGACAGCGGGTTGATGACGCCCATGAAGCACACCTGGGCGACGCCGTCGGCGTCCTCGCGGCTGTTCTCGCCACAGAGCTTGTAGACCTTCTCCTTGTCGTCCTCGCTGGAGCACTGGATCAGGAAGTAGCCCGCGTTGATCTTGAACATGTGGTCCAGCAGCTGCTCGTAGGGGACCTCCTTGGAGTGCACGGAGTCGCAGTCGCCGCCCGGGCAGGTGTGTATCCCGATGTCCTTGCGCTCCTCGGGCGAGAAGCGGTCGAGCACGCGGTTGTTGACGTCGATGAAGGACTGCAGCATGTCCTTGCCCGTCCAGGGATTGCGCGAGTCGTTCTTGTTGGCCAGCCGGCCCTCCGTGAAGTCGATCGACACGCGGACCGCGCCGGCCGCGAAGCACTGGCGGATGTCCTTCTCGACCTCGTCGCAGACGTCGTCGAGGAACTGCTCGCGCGAGTAGCCCTCGATCTCCTCCTCCAGCGGGTAGAGCAGCATCATCATCGAAGGGGATATGACGGCCTGCTTGACCGGCTTGGAGGCGATCGCCTTGTTCTTCTCGACGAACTCCGACGCGAACGTCTTGTAGCGGAACGGCCCGCCGGTCAGGCGCGGCAGCTGACGATGGTGGCCATCGTCGAAGATGGCGAAGAACTGGCCGTCGCCGGCGAGGTTGTCGGCCAGGCCGGTGCCGGCCAGCGTGTCGGTGATCGGGTAGGTGGCGAAGCTCGACTCGCGCTGCTCGCCGTCGGTGACGTAGGTCTCGCCGGTCTGCTCCAGGCGCTTGATCGAGTCCTCCGCCGCCTTGTCCTGCTCGGCCTGCAGCT
>JACCQW010000299.1 GCA_013813955.1 Solirubrobacterales bacterium | reverse complement strand
GCCGCCAGCAGCATCCGCTCGACGCCCGCCGCCCAGCCGCAGCCCGGCGTGGCGGGGCCACCGAGCTGCGCCACCAGGCCGTCGTAGCGCCCGCCGCCGCCCACGCCGCTCTGGGCGCCGAGCGCATCGGAGGTGAACTCGAAGACCGTCCGCGTGTAGTAGTCCAGCCCGCGCACGAGCGTGGGGTCGATCTCGTAGTCGACCTGCGTACGGTCCAGTAGCTCGCGCACGGCGGCGAAGTGCTCGGCGTCGTCGGCGTCCAGCGCGTCGATGAGCCGCGGCGCGCGCTCCATGACTCGCTGCGTGGGCTCATGGGCGCTGTCGAAGGCGCGCAGCGGGTTGAGCTCGATGCGCTCGCGCACGTCCTCCGAGAGCTCGGCCTCGTGGGATTTGAGGTGGGCGACGAGGGCGTCGCGGTAGGCCGCGCGGGTGGCCGGCGAGCCCAGGCTGCCCAGCCGCAGGCGTAGGCCGCTGACCTCGAGCTCGTCGAGCAGCGTGGCCAGCAGCACGATCGTCTCCGCGTCGACCGCGGGATCGTCGGAGCCCAGGGCCTCCGCGCCGACCTGCCAGAACTGGCGGTAGCGGCCGGCCTGCATCCGCTCGTGGCGGAAGAAGCTCGACAGGTACCAGAGCTTCACCGGCTGGGGCTGCTTGTGCATGCCGTGCTCGACGTAGGCGCGGCAGATCGGCGCGGTGCCCTCCGGGCGCAGGGTGATCGAGCGCCCGCCCCCGTCGTCGAACGTGTACATCTCCTTCTGCACGATGTCGGTGGACGCGCCGACCCCACGCGCGAACAGCTCGGTGGACTCGAACACCGGCGTTTCGATGCGCCGGTAGCCCGCGCCCTCCAGGACCCGGCGAGCGGTGCCCTCCAGCGACGTGCGCGCGTCCGCGTCCTGCGGCAGCACGTCGAACGTGCCGCGCGGAGCCTGCGGTCGCTCGCTCACCGCGCCGCGGTCAGATACGGGTTCGTCGCACGCTCGGCCCCGAGCGTCGTCAGGCCCATGTGGCCGGGGTACACGACCGCCTCGTCGTCGAAGGCGCTGAGCAGCGACTCGATCGAGGCCATCAGCGTGGGCCCGTCGCCGCCGGGCAGGTCGGTCCGGCCGACCGAGCCCTGGAAGAGGACGTCGCCCGAGAAGATGGCCACGGGCTCCTCGCCGCGCATGGCATATGTCACGTGTCCTGGACTGTGGCCCGGCGTGAACAGGACCTCGATGTCGAAGCCGGCCAGCCGCAGCGTCTCGCCCCCCTGGACGGTGTGCTCAGGGTCCCAGGACTCATAGGGGCCGAACCCCGGCCACGGCACGAAGGCCATGATGTCCTGCAGAACGGGCACCTCGATCCGCGGGCAGTAGACGGGGGCGCCGGTGGCCTTCGCGACGGGAGCGACGGCCCCGACGTGGTCGAAGTGCGTGTGCGTGAGCAGAATCGCATCGAGCGTCACGCCGAGCGCGCCGATCGCCTCCAGCAGCCTGGGCGCCTCCTCCCCGGGGTCGACGATCAGGGCTGAGTCGGCGCCGTCGCGGCGGATCAGATAGCAGTTCTCCTGCACCGCCCCGACCGTGAACATCCGGACGTCCATCAGGGGGCCTTGCGCGGCGCCTTCTGAGCGGCGATCTGGCGCTGCTTGCGCTTGTACAGCAGCGCGTCGGTGAAGTAGCCGAGCGGGATGTAGAGGATGAAGACGAAGACGGTCAGGTACACGGCCTGGTCGATCTCCTGACCGAGGGCCAGCGTCACGACGACGCCGAAGATCAGCGCCGCGAACGCGGAGCGGTAGATCGCGCTCTTCCAGCTCGGCGCGCGGAACATGCGGTCCTGGCGACGCTCGGCGCCGCTCGCGCGGGCGGTGCTCTTGCGCTCCGCGTCGGTCAGCTTGCGCCCCGTCCGCCCGCGCGACTCGACCACACCGGCGGCGTTGCCCCGATGCTTCGTGCGCCGCTTCTTCTTGGTCTGCGCCATCGGCTTAGGAGGTTAGTGCGTCCAGTGCGTCCTCGACGGTGCGCCGGTTGCGGACCGGCACGTCGCCGGGGAAGCCGGCGAAGGCGGCTCGCGGCGCCACACCAACGAGCTCGCAACCGGCGATCGCAGCATGGCGGGCGACGGCCGCGACGAGCGTTGCGAGCGGGACCGCGCGGTGGTCCTCTACGTTCGCGGAAACCTGGGCGATCCCCGCGCGCGCCGGCAGCTGCAGGCCGAGGGCACGCACGCCCGGCAGCCCCTCGGGCCCACCCTCGCGCAGCGCGGCGGCGATGCGGCGGGCATCGGTCACGGTCGCGGGCGGTGCGAGCTCGACGTTGAACGCGACGAGCGGGGGGCGCGCGCCGACCAGGAC
>JACCQW010000208.1 GCA_013813955.1 Solirubrobacterales bacterium | reverse complement strand
GCGCAGCGCGCTGCGCGCCCGGTCGGCGCGCGTGGCGGTGCCCGTGGCGTTGACGAAGTGCGCGCGCAGCCCGCGCGGTCGGCGGTTGAGGCGCAGCTGGTAGGCGTCGGCGCCGCCGGCCCACACGGGGTCGGTCCCGCGGATGCCGTGGCCCTCGCCCATGAGCGTCCAGCGGCTCCAGCCGCCCTCCGGATCGCGCACCCGGATGCGGCCGGTCACGTCGTGCCCGTCGGGCGAGCGCCACTTCAGCCCGATCAGGTCGAAGCGCTTGGGGGCCTTGATCACCGGGCTGCGCCATTGACCGCCCGTCGCGCGCGCGGCCGCGGCATCACCACCGCGGTCGAGGTCGAGCGTCTGCTCGAAGTCGACCGCGCGCGGCACGTACGGCTGCACGGAAAGAGCGGGCGCCGCGGCCCAGACCAGCAGGCCGGCGGCGACGACGAGGGCGGCGAGGCGGCGCATCGGGTCAGGAACACCCTGCCACAGCCACCGTTGCGGTCACGCAGGACCGCTTGCGGCAACCTGACGAGGCGATCGTCGTGGTCAGGGTTGCCGTCAGGCGCGTCTCGACCCGTCAGGGGACCTGTTCGGGGGCCTTGTCGACGTACAGGTCGCGGAAGGCCCGCAGCGCGTCGAACGTGCGGTCGGTGAACTCCTTGCAGCCGACGTAGCGCGTCCACGCGACGGCGGCGACCTGGAAGGGCATGTCCGTGTCGTTCTGCATGAGGACCAGGTGGTAGCCCTCGGGCCCGCCGGCCACCGGCTCGTTGAACAGCGTGCGCAGCTGGCGGACGCGCGGCTGCGGGGTCCCCGGCTTGTACTGCAGGAGGATGCGGCCGTGCTCGAGGGTGTGCACCCAGTTGCGGAACGCGGGGGCGCCGGCGGGCTCGTAGACGCCGTCCTCGGCGGGCACCGGATCGTGCTGGCCCGAGGTCGGCGGATTGGTCTTGAAGTCGGCGGGGGTGAGCGTCTCGTTGACGTGCGTCTGGCCCTCGCTCTCGAACTCCTTGAAGGTGCAGCCCGCCGCGCGCACGGCCTTCTGCAGGTCGGTCTCCCGCTGGGCCGGGATCGGGAGGCCGCGCTCTCCCTGCTGGCTGGGCTCGGATGAATCGTCCCCGCCGCCGTCCCCGCCGGCCGCCGCGAACACGATGCCGGCGACGATCGCGGCGGCGACGATCACGCCGCCCACGATCTGGGCCAGGCGCTTGCGCCGCGCGGCGCCGGCCTCGGCCCGCTCGCGCTCCAGGCGCTCGGCCTTGCGGCGCTCCTTCTCCTCCTGGCGGCTGGACATGCGGCGGGTAGCCTAGATGATCGTTCCGCCGGGCCGCGCCGAAGGCGCTAGGACGCCGCGGCCCGGCGCCTGGAGCCGGCAGCGCGGCGCTTGGGCTTCCAGCACTCGTCGAGGAACCCGGCGATCTCGCCGGTCAGGCGGTCCGGCGAGAAGCGCAGCTCCAGCAGCGAGTCGGCCTCCAGCAGCCGCGAGTTCGGCAGCTCGTCCGCGAGCATCCCCGAGTCCGAGAACGGGTGGACCGGGTCGCGGCGGTGGCCGATGATCAGAGCGGGCGGGGTGAACGTGCGCCGCTCGTTGCGATGCGGCGCGGTGCGCCCGAAGAAGATGCCCTGCAGGACGGCGGCGCTCGGCGCGGGGTCCTGACGCAGCGTGTCCAGCGCCAGGTCGGCGAGGAATGGCAGCGCCCGCCGCGGGATCGCGCGGGCGAGGAGCGACACGCCGCGCATGACCGGCTCGCCGAAGGTCAGCGCCACGAGCAGCGGGCTGAAGGCCAGCGCGCAGGCCAGCAGCGCGTTGTCGAGGACCGGCATCTCGATGACCATCCCGCGCAGGCGCTCGGGAGCCAGCGCGCAGACCTCGAGCGTGGTGTTGGCCCCCAGCGACGTCCCCCCGACGACGGCCTCGTCGACCTCGAGGTGGTCCAGCAGCGCGACCACCTGCTCGGCGAAGAAGCCCATCGAGTAGCGCCACATGTCGCGCGGGCGCTCCGAGGCGCCGTGGCCGAGGAGGTCGACGGTGATGACCCGGTTGCCGCGGGCCGCGAGGTCGCGGGCCAGCGGCTCGTGCATCCGCTGGGAGAGCAGGAGCCCGTGGATCAGCACGAACACGCGCCGGCCCGAGCCGAACTCCTCGTAGGCGATGCGCCGGCCCTCGAACTCGAAGCTGGCCATCGAGCCAGGATATCGTGCGGCCCAGACCACGAAGCGAGGGAGGCAGACATGGCCAGACAGCCCCGGGTGCTCCACGGACAGGTCGCCGCAGTCACCGGCGCGGCGCGTGGCATCGGCCGCGCCACCGCGCAGGCGTTCGTCCGCGAGGGCATGAAGGTGGCCATCGGCGATCTTGACCTGGAGACCGCGAAGCAGACCGCCTCCGAGCTCGGCCCCGGCACGATCGCGCTCGAGCTCAACGTCTGCGACCGCGCGTCGATGCGCGCCTATCTCGACGAGGCCGAGTCCCGGCTCGGCCCGGTCGACGTGCTCGTCAACAACGCGGGGATCATGCAGATCGGCCCGTTCCTCGAGGAGGACGACGCGACCGCGCAGCGCCAGGTCGACATCAACGTCCACGGCGTCCTGTTCGGGATGAAGGAGGTGCTGCCGCGGATGCTCGGGCGCAACCGCGGCCACCTGGTCAACATCGCCTCGTCGGCGGGCAAGGCCGGCTTCCCCGGCGGCGCCACCTACTGCGGGACCAAGCACTTCGTGGTGGGGGCCAGCGAGGCGGTCCGGGCCGAGCTGCGCGGGACGGCGATCGAGGTCTCCTGCGTCATGCCCGGCATCGTCAACACCGAGCTCGCCTCCGGGCTGCAGTCGGCGCGCGGCGTCAAGAACGTCGATCCGGAGGACGTCGCCGCGGAGATCGTCGACGCGCTCAAGGTGCCGCGCTTCGACGTCTTCGTGCCGCGGTCGCTGGGCACGATCAACAAGGCCCTGGGCGTCCTTCCCCGCGGCGGGCGCGAGGGCGTGTCGCGGGCGCTGAAGGCCGACCGCGTGCTCCTGGGCTCCGACGCCGGCGCCCGCCGCGCCTACGAGCTGCGCGCATCGCGCTCCGAGCCGGGCCTGGAGGCCGGGGACCAAGCCCTCCAGCTCGACGAGGGCACCGGCGACTCGTAGGCTCGGCGGGCGCATGAACCTCTACGGCCGTTTCTTCGCGCGGATCTACGACCGCCTCATGGCACAGTCCGAGGAGCACGGCCTGCGCGAGCGTCGCCGGGCGCTGCTGGCGCGGGCCGAGGGGCGCGTGCTCGAGCTGGGCGCCGGGACCGGCGTCAACGTCGACCACTACCCGGCCCACGTCCGCGAGCTCGTGCTCGCCGAGCCGGAGGAGCCGATGGCCCGGCGGCTCGAGGAGAAGAACCCCGGCCGGCGCGTGGTGCGCGCCCCGGCCGAGCAGCTGCCCTTCGAGGATGCGAGCTTCGACACGGTGGTCGCCACGCTCGTGCTGTGCACGGTGGCCGACGTGCCCCGTGCGCTGCGCGAGGCGCGGCGCGTGCTGCGGCCCGGCGGCCGCCTGCTCTTCCTCGAGCACGTGCGCTCCGGCGACGAGCGCCTCGCGCGCTGGCAGGATCGCCTGCACGGCGTCTGGAAGCAGGTCGGCCACGGCTGCAACGACAACCGGCGCACGCTCGCCGCGATCCAGGCCGCGCCGTTCACCGTCGAGCAGCTCGAGCATGGCCGCATTCCCAAGGCGGTGGCGATCGTGAAGCCGATGATCGTCGGTGTCGCCGTCGCGTCCTAGCCGGCCGGGCGCTGGGCGACCGGCCTCATGGTCGGCTGGCAGATCCACAGGATCTGAGGCCGGATCCCCCGGCATACTCACACCGTGGAAGCCAGCTCGTCAGCCGCGCCGGCAAGGCGACGGAACATCCTCGTCATCGGCCACGACGAGATGACCGCCGTCACCGAGCGCGCCCTGAGCACGGCGGGCGCGAACGTCACCTACCTCCGCGATCCCCACGACCGTGCCATCCGCCGGGCGCTCGACGGCGACATCGACGCCGTCGTCGTCATCTCCAACGACGACCACGTCTCGCTCAGGCTGGCGCTCGTCGTGGAGAACGTGCGTCCGGGCGTGCCGCTCGTGGTGACGGTCTTCAGCGGCATCGTCGCCTCCCAGCTGCGGCGCGCGGTGCGCAACGTCCGGGTCCTGTCGATGGCCGACATGGTCGTCCCCTCGCTTGCCGGACCCTGCTTCGACGATCGCCTGCTCGGGGTCAGTCGGTGGGACGGCAACTTTGCGGGCGTCCGCGCCGGCCCGGACGGCCCGGAGCTCGTCCCGATCGAGCCCAACGTGCCGTCCCGCGGCCAGCGGCTGTTGAACCAGCTCGGGTCCATGCTCAACCCCTTCGAGGAGAGCGCCCGCATCCTGATGGCGGGCCTGCTGGGCTTTCTGTTCATCCTGCTGCTCGACACGGTGGTCCTGGCCACCGCGCTCGACGAGCCGCTGGTCGACGCGTTCTACTCGGCCACGAAGACGATCGTCACCGTCGGCCCGAACCCGATCATCGACGACGGCCCGAGCTGGCTGAAGGTCTTCTCCGCCCTGGCCATGCTCGCCGCGCTCGCGTTCACCGCGATCTTCACCGCCGGGGTCGTCAACCGGCTGCTCGACATGCGGCTCATCGCCATCGCGGGCCGGCGGGCGATGCCCCGCCGCGACCACGTGGTGGTGGTCGGGCTCGGTCAGGTCGGCCTGCGCCTGTGCCTCCTGCTCCGCGAGCTCGGCGTGCCGGTGCTCGCCGTCGAGCGCGACCCTGAGGGCCCCCACGTCAAACGGGCGAAGGACTACAACATCCCGATCGTGCTCGGCCGTGGCGGCAGCCGCTTCGTGCTGCGGCGGCTCTGCCTGCACCGCGCGCGGGCGCTCGCCGCGGTGACCTCCGACGAGGTGGAGAACATCTCGATCGTCGTGGCTGCGCTCGCGATGCGCGACGACCTGCGCACCCTGCTGCGGGCCGGGCGGGGCGACGTGGTCAACGAGACCAGCTCCCTGTTCAAGATCGGCGTGGTACGCGACGTCTACCGGATCGGCGGCACGCTGATGGCGGCGGTTGCGCTCGGCTCGCCGGCAACCGAGGCCTTCCTCTCCGATCAGACCGTCTACCTGATCGGCCCAGACGGAGCGATCGAGCCCTTCGAGAGCGACGTCGAGGCGGCTCAGGGCGAAGTGGCGGCGCTCGGCGACGGCGGGTCCTAGGCTTGTCCGACCTCGCGGCCGGGCCGAGCGTCTCACGCCCTGGTAGAGGGAGCCCCCCTCCCGCCTCTCGGTGGACGAGAGGGAGCTAGCTCCAGTCGATGATCGCCTCGGCGATCCGCTCGCCACGGTCCTCCTGGAGGAAGTGGGCGGCGCCCTCGATCCGCAGCTGCTCCCCGGCGCCGGGGATCGCGTCCACGAACACCTGACCCGACTTCGGGTAGGGAAAGACGGGGTCGGAATCCGAGAAGGCCACCAGTGCGGGCTTCTCCCACCGCGTGAGCTCATCGGCGACCCGCTTCATCTCCGCCGCTCCGGGAGCGTCCTCCGCGGTAGGCACGAGCAGCGGGAACGTGGCCGCCCCGGCCTTTGACTCCGGGTTCGGGAAGGGCGCCTCATAGGCGTCCACCACCTCCCCCGGCAGCTCGGTGGCGGTGCCGCCCTGGACCACGAAGCCCACGGGCAGGTCGGGGTTCTTCTCCGCGAAGTCCCGCCATGCCATGAACCCCTTGGACACCCGGCCGCTGAAGAGGCCCGTGTTCATGATCACGAGGCGCGCCACGCGCTCGGCGTTCTCCGTGGCCCAGCGCAGCCCGATCGGGCCGCCCCAGTCCTGGACCACGACCGTGGCCTCGCGCAGGTCGAGCCCTCCGAGCACCACACTCACATGCGCGGTGTGGCGATCGTAGGAGTACCACCCGAAATCGGTGGGCTTGTCCGAGCGCCCGAAGCCAGCGAGGTCGGGACAGATCACGCGGCGCCCGGCCGCCACCAGCGGCGGGAGCATCTTGCGGTAGAGGTAGGACCAGCTGGGCTCGCCGTGGAAGCAGACGATCGGCTCCGCCGCCGCGTCGCCCTCGTCGAGGTAATGCATCCGCAGCCCGTCCACCTCGGTGTAGTTGGGCCCGAACGGGTAGCCGGGAAGCCCCTCGAAGCGCTCATCGGGCGTGCGGAAGACATCGGTGATCGGGCGAGCCTATGCATTCCGTCCCACGTGGCGCATAGAACGCGCGTTCGCATGCTCCTGCACACCGAGTTCCTCGCGGTCGATACTGAGACCAACGGCCGCCCCGGCGACGAATGCGAGCTCACCGAGGTGGGCGCCGTGCTCGTGGGCGGTGGCGAGCTGCACGATGAGTGGGAGTCGCTCGTTTCCACCGAGCGACCGCTCGGGCGCGGCATCCAGCGCTTCACCGGCATCTCCCAGGCGATGGTGGCCGATGCCCCCAGTCCGCGCATCGTGCTCGAGCAGCTCGCCGCGCGGATGGAGGCCCGCGTGCTCGTGGCCCACTCCGCGAGCTTCGACAGGCGCGTGCTGCGCCAGGCTTTCGAGCGCGCGGGCCTCGACTGGCCCGACCCGCCCTTCCTCTGCACCGTCGCCCTGGCGCGGAAGTTCGCGCCGCTCGTGCGCCAGCGCAAGCTCGCCCCGCTCGC
>JACCQW010000282.1 GCA_013813955.1 Solirubrobacterales bacterium | reverse complement strand
GTCCCCGTCCGCGTCGACCTCGAGTCATCCGAGCCGCTCCCGGCTCCCGTGCTGTGCCCGCCCAAGCTCGACCTGCGCCGCGGCGGCCGGCGCGTGCGCCTGCTCGCGCCGGCGCACGGTCAGTGGTCCGCCGAGCTGGCGGATCAGGTCATGGAGACCCTGCTGCGAGCCTGGCGGGCCGACGCACACCACCAGGCCTGGCGGTGGCTGCCCGTGCGCAGCGGCTCTCTCGCCTCCGGATGGGACGGCGGGCCCTCCGTCCCGCCTGCGACCGACGCGGTCGGCGGGGTCACCGTGCTCATCGGCCCCGGCCGCCGCGCGGGCGACGCGCGCCACCGCGAGGCCCTGGAGGCCGCGGGAGCCGAGGTGCAGCTCCTGCGCGATCCGGGGGCGGACCACTGGCCCGCGATCGCCGACGCGCTCCGCGCCACCACGTCGGCGATCGTCGCGATCCCGCTGCCGGGAGTGGCGCTGCACCCCGACTGGCTGGCGACGGCGCGGGCGGTCACCGCCGGCAGTCGCGTCGCGGGCGTGACGGGTGTCGGGCTTGGAAAGGGCGACTCGGCGGGCGCCCTCCAGCTGCGATCGCGACACATGGTCCGCGGGCCGTTCGTGCCGGCCGACCACGCCCCGCAGTGCGTGCTCCTCGCGACGTCCGCGTACCGCGCGGTGGGCGGGCTCGATGCGCAGACATTCGCGCTCGGCGTCCAGGCACCGCTGCTGGACCTGCTCGAGCGGGTCCTGGACGCCGGACTGGTGGTGGGCCACATCGCGGCTCCGGGGCTCAGCCCTGCCGGCGCGTACCGCCCGGCGCGCAGCCGATGCGAATGGCAGCGCTCGCAGGCCCGCGGTGCCCTGTTCGCGCTGCACGCGGGTCGCCGCGGGTGGCGTGGCGTGCCCTGGTTCGTCACACGCGGGATCGTGCCGTTCGTGGAGCAGACCCGTCAGATGCTCGAACGCCACGATCCGGGCGCCCGCTCCCTCGTGGGCACCGGCACCGCCTTTGCCACTGGGTGCGGGCGAGCGCTCGTGGTGGGCGTCAGTCGCGCATCGCGGGGAACAGCACGACCTCGCGGATCGAGCGCCGGCCGGTCAGGGCCATGACGAGGCGGTCGATCCCGAGCCCCACGCCGGCGGTCGGCGGCATGCCGTGCTCCAGCGCCTCGACGAAGACCTCATCGTAGGGCTGGGCCTCCTCGTCGCCGGCGGTGGCCAGGCGCGCCTGCGCCTCGAAGCGCGCGCGCTGCTCGTCGGGGTCGTTGAGCTCGGTGAAGGCGTTGGCGATCTCCATGCCGCCGCAGAAGGCCTCCCAGCGCTCGACCAGGCCGTCCTCGCTGCGGTGCGCCTTGGCGAACGGCGACAGCTCGACGGGGTAGTCGACGACGAACGTCGGCTCGTGCAGCTCGGGCTCGACGAACTTGCTCAGCAGGTCGTCGACGAGCTGTGGCCAGGTGCGGTCGGTCGTGGGCAGCCGGTCGCCGATCGCGGCGGCCAGCGCGTCGCGCTCGCGATCGGCGAGGACGTCGACGCCGGTCTGCTCGGCGATCGCGTCGCGCAGCGTCACGCGCCGCCACGGCGCGCCGAAGTCGATGCCGCCCCGACGGCCTTCGGCCGACAGGCCGGCCTGCTCGGCCGTGGTGGCGACGAGCTCCTCCAGGCGCCGCGCGGCGTCGCTGTAGTCGGCGTAGGCCTCGTAGAACTCGAGCATCGTGAACTCGGGGTTGTGCTTGTAGGAGACGCCCTCGTTGCGGAAGTCCTTGCCCAGCTCGTAGACGCGCTCCAGGCCGCCGACGATGCAGCGCTTGAGGTACAGCTCCGTGGCGATCCGTAGGTACAGCGTGCGATCGAGCTCGTTGTGGTGGGTGGTGAAGGGGCGGGCCAGCGCGCCGCCGTACAGCGGCTGCAGCACGGGGGTCTCGACCTCGACGAAGCCGGCGTCGTCGAGGTGGCGGCGCACCGCGGAGACCACCTTCGCGCGCGTGACGAACAGCCCGCGCGCCTCCTCGCTGGCCATGAGGTCCAGCTCGCGGCGGCGAAAGCGCGTCTCGACGTCCTGCAGCCCGTGGTGCTTCTCCGGCGGCGGGCGCAGCGACTTGGCCAGCAGGGTGAAGTCCTCCACGCGCAGCGACAGCTCGCCGCGCCTGGAGCGAAAGGCGGTGCCGTCGACGCCGAGCAGGTCGCCGAGGTCCAGCGCGTTGTGGTGCGTCGTGAACGGCCGCGCGAGCGCGCCGCCGTACAGCGGCTGCAGCACCGGCGTCTCGAC
>JACCQW010000280.1 GCA_013813955.1 Solirubrobacterales bacterium | reverse complement strand
GCAGGTCGCGCTCGACGCCGTCCTTCTTCAGCCCAGCGGCTTGGGCGGGCGGGCCCATGTCGTGGGTCGTGTCGGAGACGATCTGCGCGATCCGGATCTCCAGCCGGTCCTCGGTCTTGCCCGCGCGCTTGCGCACGACGATGCGGGCGGGCGGGGCTCCGGTCTCCTCGATGACGGTCGGTGCCGTCATCCAGTTGCTGGGCTTGTAGCCGCCCGCGTCGGCGTGCACCATCACCGAGCCGTCGGCCTTGACCATGAGCAAGCGCAGCGCCTCGGGGAGCACCGCGGTCAGGCGGCCGGTGTAGCGAACCTCGCAGCGGGCGACGATCAGGCGCACGGTTCGGAACCGTACGGCGGCAGGCGGACACTGGAAGGGATCGCTTCGTACCCCGCCAACCAAGGTCACGCCGCGGGGAGCACGCGGGGCAGCGCGGCGCGCAGGCGGCCGAGCAGATCGGCGACCTCGGGGTCGGCGGCGAGGTGCAGGGCCTGCTCGCAGGCCTCGATCGCGTCGGTCACGCGATCGGTGCGCGCGAGCGCGTGGGCGTAGCGCGCCCAGGCGGACGCGCCCAGGTCGTCGAGCAGCGTGGCCTGCTCGCACGCGGTGACCTCGGCGCCGAGATCGCCCGCCAGGTGGTAGGCGAGCGCGAGGTCCAGCAGGCCCTCGACCGACGGCCCCAGCTCGCGCGCGCGCTCCAGCGCGGCGATCGCGCCCGGGCGGTCCATCAGCCGCAGGCGCAGCCGGCCCAGGCGCTCCCAGGCGTCGGCGTCCCGTGGCCCGCGGGCGACCGCGCGCTGCGCGGCCTCGGCGGCCAGGTCGATCGCGCCCATGTCCTCGTAGATGCGCGCGGCGAAGCGGTGCGCGGTCGGGCGGTCGCGATCCACCCGCGCCCAGTCGCGCACGCAGCGCGCGGCGGCGGCGAGGTCGCCGGCCTGCCAGAAGGCGAGCGTCATCAGCCGCAGCACGGTGACGTTGGCGGGATCGGCGTCGCGCGCGTAGATCAGCCGCTGCGCGGCGAGCGCGGGGTCGCCGTCGGCCATCGCGTGCTGGGCGGCGGTCATGAAGCGCTGCACGCGATCGGCGCCCGGGTCGGGCTTTGAGAAGTCCACGAACTGCAGCGACCCCGCGGGCACCGTGCGCACGCCGGGCGCGAAGCGCACGCGCGCCCACTGCTGCACGTCGTCTCCCGCGCCGGTGAAGTAGATGCCGGTCACGCTGCCCACGCCCCACTCCGGGTAGGTGACGCAGCGCGCGTAGCGGTGCACGACGGAGTGGTCGGGGACCTGATGGGCGAACGGGTCGTGCGTGCGCCGGTCTGTCTCCTGCTCGGCCGCGCGCTGGGCGGCCTCGTAGTTGCGCCGGCCCTCCTCGGCGCGCGCGGCGCGAGCCGCCGCCGCGTTGACCTTGACGGCGTTGCGCGAGACGCTGCCCCCGCGCGAGCCCTCGGCGAGGCGCTCGAGCTGGTCGGCGGCCAGGTTGATGGCCTTCAGATGGCGCTCGTGCTCGACCTGGCGCCCGGGCGGCGCGACGTCGGGATGCCAGACCTTCGCCATCCGCCGGCGCGCGAGCTGCACGGCGCGCTTGTCGAAGGGCGGCTCGAGCTCCAGGAGGAGCAGCGACTGCTCGAGGTCCAGCACGTTGGGCATGAAGGTCCGAGGGTAGCGGGGGTGAGCGAAGCGGCGCCCCCGTCCGACCACCTGGTACGCGTGGCCGGGCGCGTGTGCTAATCGACGAGCTTGCGCGTCATCGCCCGGATCGCCAGGCGCCACATCACCAGGCCGAAGAGCACGATCGCACCGAGGTGCGCGGCGTCGGCCCAGCCGTCCCAGCCGAAGGAGGCGTGGCGCACGAGCTCGACGCAGTGGTGCAGCGGGTTGACGTTGCCCGCGACCTGCGCCCACTGTGGCAGCTCGCTGAGCGGAAAGAAGGTGCCGGCCACGAGGAACAGCGGCGTGACGACCGTGCTCGTGACGTAGCTGAAGCTGTCGATCGACTTCAGCCTGCCGGCGACCATGATGCCGAAGCACGCCCAGCCGAAGCCGGCCAGGAACGCGATCGCCGGCACGACCAGCATGTCCGGGCGCGGATCGAGGCCGAAGACCATGGCCACCAGCAGCGGAAAGCAGCCGAACGTGCCCGCGCGCATGGCGATCCACAGCGCCTCGGCGGTGACGAGCTCCTCCGTGTCGACCGGCGCCGCGAGGATCGCGTCGTAGGTGCGCTGGAACTTGTACTTGACGAAGGTGCCGAACATCGCCGGGAAGACCGACGCGAACAGGACCGCGCTGGCCACCGTGCCGGTGCCCACGAACTCGACGTACTCCAGGCCGTCCACGCGCGAGACGAGCGCGCCGAAGCCGAAGCCGAAGGCCAGCAGGTAGATCGTCGGCTCGACCGTGGACGTGAACGTGCTCGAGCGCCAGAACGAGCCGAAGTTGATGAACTCGCGCACCAGCACGCCGGTCAGCGCCGGGCGCTCGAGGCGCCCGAGGCCGCGGCGCGCGCGCGACGGCCTCATTCGATGACCTCGCCGGTGAGCAGCACGAAGACGTCCTCGAGGGTGGTCGAGCGGGGGACGCCCTCGGGCGCCCGGCCGTCGACCGCCTCGGTCCCCAGCACCGCCACGCTGGTGCCCGTGCGCCGCGTGCGCAGGCCCAGCGC
>JACCQW010000254.1 GCA_013813955.1 Solirubrobacterales bacterium | reverse complement strand
AGGCGGGCGCGCGCGAGCTGGACGCGGCGGCTCGCGCACTGGCCTCGCGGCTGCCCGACGCGCTCGCCCCGCTGGCGTCCATCGCCTACAACCTGCGCTGGAGTTGGCTGCCGGGCGGGCCCGAGCTCTTCGAATCGATCGCGCCGCACCGCTGGGAGCTGTCGGGCCACAACCCCGTGCGGATGCTGGGGGAGGTCTCGGCCCCGACGCTGCAGCAGGCGGCGGGTGACCCGGACGTCCTGGAGCGCGCCGCCCGGATCGAGCAGGCGATCCAGGCCGACCTGGCCCGCCCCGCCGCCGTCGCGCCGAGCGTCGCGTACTTCTGTGCCGAGTTCGGCCTGCACCGCTCGCTGCCCGTGTACTCCGGCGGGCTGGGCGCGCTGGCCGGCGATCACGTCAAGGAGGCCTCCGACCGTGCACTGCCCCTGGTAGGCGTCGGGCTCATGTACCACCAGGGCTACTTCCGCCAGCGCCTGGACGCCGGCGGCGGGCAGCACGAGTACTGGGTGCCCACCGACCCTGGCCTGCTGCCCGCGGCGCTGGTCTGCGACGACGACGGCCGACCGCTCACCGTCACCGTGCCGATCCACGACGAGGACGTGGTCGCGCAGGTGTGGAGGGTCCAGGTGGGCCGGATCGGGGTCTTCCTGCTGGACACCGAGCGCGCCGAGAACAGCCGGCTCGCGCGCTGGATCTGCGCGCAGCTCTACGTCGGCGATCCCGTCGCCCGCCTGGCGCAATACGTGCTGCTCGGGATCGGCGGCGTGCGGGCGCTGTCGGCCATGGGCATCGAGCCCGACGTCGTCCACCTCAACGAGGGTCATGCGGCGTTCGCCACCCTGGAGCGCGCCCGCGCGGCCAACCACGACGGTCGCCCCTTCGAGGAGGCGCTCGATCGCGCCCGCGAAGGGACGGTGTTCACCACCCACACGCCCGTCCCCGCGGGCAACGACGTCTATCCCGGCCACGAGGTGGTCCACGCGCTCGCGCGCATCACCGCGGAGGCGGGGGTCGACCCCTGGCGGGTGGTCGAGCTGGGCCGTACGCATGAGCACGACCCCGACGAGCCCTTCGGCGTCACCCAGTTCGCCCTGCGCACGAGCCGCGCCGCGAACGGCGTCTCGCGCCGCCACGGCGGGGTCGCGCGCTCGATGTGGCACGCGCTGTGGGCCGATCGGTCCGTGGACGACGTGCCGATCGGGCACGTCACCAACGGCGTGCACCTCCCCAGCTGGGTGGGGCCGCCGATGGCCCGGCTCTTCGACCGTCACCTGGGCGAGGACTGGGCCCGCCGCGCCGCGGACGCCGCGACCTGGGCGGGCGTGGGCGACATCCCCGACGAGGAGCTGTGGGCCGCGCGCAACGAGCAGCGCGCCGAGCTCGTCGACTACGTGCGCGATCGCAGCACCGCCGACCGGCTGCAGCGCGGGGAGCCGCGCGACTACGTCGAGGCCGCGGCCAAGGCGTTCGATCCCGACACCCTGACCGTCGGCTTCGCGCGCCGCATAGCCACCTACAAGCGCCTCGACCTGCTGGTCAAGGACATCGACCGCGCCAGCGCGCTGGTGGGCGGGGAGCACCCGCTCCAGCTCGTGCTCGCCGGCAAGGCGCACCCGCGCGACGACGCGGGCAAGGCGCTCGTGCAGGCGCTCTTCGCCCAGCGCGCCCGCGCGCGGCACCTGGGCGAGCGCATCGTGTTCCTACACGACTACGACCTGGCGGTGGGCGCCCGTCTCGTGCGTGGCTGCGACGTGTGGGTCAACGTCCCGCGCCCGCCCATGGAGGCCTCTGGAACGAGCGGGATGAAGTCGGCCGCCAACGGGGGACTCCAGCTCTCGGTGCTCGACGGCTGGTGGCCCGAGGCCCACGACGAGTCCGCGCACAACGGCTGGGCGCTGTCGGGCGAGACCGATCCCGATCACGAGGCGCAGGACTACCGGCACGCCGCCGAGCTGTACCGCACGTTGGAGGAGGAGGTCGTCCCGGCCTTCTACGCCCGCGAGGACGGCGGGCCGCCCCACGCATGGCTGGCGATGGTCAAGGCCTCCGTGCGCTCGATCGCGCCGCGCTTCACCGCCGCGCGGATGCTCGACGACTACGTCGAAGGGATGTACCGCTGCGACGGGAGATCGTGTGGAACGTGACACGGCGGTCAGCAGCGTGCCACCACCGCTCC
>JACCQW010000249.1 GCA_013813955.1 Solirubrobacterales bacterium | reverse complement strand
GCCTGCGCGGACGCACGTCGCTGACCGATCGCGTCGAGTGGGACAACTTCTACATCGAGAACTGGTCGCCCTGGCTGGATCTCAAAGTCGTCGCGCTCACCACCGTCGCGCTCTGGCGGGGCACCGGAACCTAGCGTCCGGCGGACTCCCGCGCGCAAGTCCCTACGGTATCCGTGGATGAGCAACAGCGGATGGTCTGGCTTGGTGGCGACCCTCGTCGCGGTGGCTGCACTCACGGGGTGCGGCGGGCTCGAGGACGAGGCTCCGATCCAGGCACGCACCGTGACCCAGCCCGAGCCGGCTGTTCAAGGCGCTCTCGGCCGGTACGTCCGACGCCTCGGTGAGGCCGCAGGACGCGAGCGTTGCGGGGCGGTTGCGGCGCTGGTGCATTCGTCCAGCGCCCCGCAGGACGCCGAGCGCTGCCGCGCGGTTCACTCACGGCTGCAGGGATGGCACGACCCCGAGGCGGAGCAGTACGGCACCGGAGCTCTCGTCAACTTCCAGGCCGAGCGCGACCAGCTCCGCACGGCGGTGCTGGCCATGGACCGCAATCGCGCCTTCCGCCTGCTCTTCGTCGTGGATTCGCCGATCGGGAGCCAGTCCGGACCCGCCCGTGCGGACTACGACCGCGCAGCGCGCCAAGCCGCCGCGGCCCTCGCCTTCCGCGACTGTGCCCGCTTCCTGGCGGTGGCCCATCGGTCGGTGGGGGTGGCCAACGGGCCGGACAGCGTGGTCTGTCGGGCTCTGCCGACGCTCGGTGTCGCGCGCATCCTCCAGGCGCACCCGTCGACGCGCCCGCAGCCGTTGGGCGGCGACGGACGGTTCGCGTTCTACGGGCTGCCGGCTGCCGACGATGCCTACTACACGATGGTCATGGCGCGCGAGCCCATAGTCGGCACCGATGACGGATCGACCGCCGCCCCCCGGTTCGTCACCGCCGTTCCCTCCGGATGACGCCCGCACCGCCCTTGCCTCTGGTCTCCGTCGTGATTCCGGCACGCAACGCGGCCGAGACGCTGCCGGGCACCCTTGCGGCCCTTGCGCGACAAGTTCTCTCGCGGGATGCCTTCGAGGTGATCGTGGTGGACGACGGGTCGAGCGACACCACGGCGCAACTCGCGGCGCGCATGCCGGGCGTGCGGGTCGTCGCCGGCCAGGGCGGCGTCAACGCCGCGCGGAACGCCGGCGCCGCGGTCGCCCGGGCGCCGATGCTCGCGTTCACGGATGCGGATTGCGTCCCCGACCCGAGCTGGCTTGGGCAGGGCCTGTGCCACATGGGCGAGGAGGGCCCCGCTCTTCTGGCCGGCAGGATCCTGGCACCGGTCGATGGGCGTTCGTCGCTGACGGCGCTGCTCGACGCGGCGCAGAACTACGACCAGCGTCGCTACGTCGCCGAGGGCCACGCGGCGAGCGGGAACCTGTGGGTGCGTCGCGAGGTGTTTGAGGCCGTCCGTGGATTTGACGAGGCGATGCGTCGCGGTGGAGACACCGATTTCTCCGTGCGGGTGGTCGCCTCGGGACACGCGCTCGCGTACGCGCATGACGTCGTCGTCAGCCATCCGCCGCTGCGCAGCCCGCGCGATCTCGCCCGCCGTGCCTACCGGATCGGGCACGCCCTCGGGCTGCGCGGCCGATCGCAACTCGCCGAACGACGCCGTAGCGGACCGTACGTCGCGACGTCATCACTGGGCGACCGGCTGGCAGAGGCCGGGCACGTTCCAGGAAGGTGGCGGATGGCGGCGGTGCGCCTCCTCCAGCAGGTGGTGTCGCGGCTGCCGTTGCTCGCGGGCAATCTCGTCGGGCTCCGTGCCGCGCGTCGATCTCACGGTCCGCGATGAGCGCTGTCGCTCCTCTCGTGACCCTCGTCATGCCGGTGTGGCGACCCCGGGAGCAATGGCTGCGCGAGGCCGTGGATGGCGCCCTGGGCCAGCGCGACTGCGAGCACGAGGTCATCGTGGTGGATGACGGCTGCGATCGCCCCGTATCCGATCTCCTGGCCGACGTCATCGATCCGCGTCTGCGGATCGTACGCGTGCCACACGGTGGTGTCTGCGCCGCCCGCGACACGGGCCTGGCGGAGGCGCGCGGGCAATGGATCCGCTACATCGACGCCGACGACGTGCTCGAACCCGGGAGCACGGCGCGGCTCCTAAGGGCGGTGCGCGGGCGCGAGGATCTCATCGCATACGGCGCCACGGCCATGTGCGACGAGGAGCTCACCCTCAAATGGGTGCTGCGCTGCCGGCTCGAGGGTGACATCGCCAAGCAATGCCTGTTGGGCCGCTTCACCGTGCGTCTTCCGGCCCTGTTGTTCCCACGCGCGGTAGCCGAGCGCGTCGGGCGCTGGGACCCGACCTTCCGGGTCGCCGAGGACTGGGATTTCGTGCTGCGTGCGCTCGACCACGCGGAAGTCCGCCGCGATCCTGGAGTGGCGGCCTACTATCGGCGCCATGGCGACGGCCTGACCGGCGACCCGACGGCGGGTCCGCGCGACCTGGAGCGGCTGGTCGAGCGCCACCTCGACCGCCATCCCGAATTGGCCGGGACTCCATTGGAGCGCCGTATCCGCGGGATGCGCCACGCGGTGAGCTCCCGGATCCACCTTGGTCGCGGGCACCCGCGACGGGCCGCCCGCGACCTCCTCGCCGCGCTGGCCGCTGACCCGCGGGCGGTCAGCGCGGAGGCTCGCCAATCGCTGCCGGGGTTGCCGTCGCGGCTTCGTCGCAAGTGACGCGGGCCTGCGAGGTGAGCGCGTCGGCGAGCGCGATGAGTGCGAAGAGCGGGAGCGCGCCCTCCTGGTAGAGCCCGACGTTCAACAGCTGATTGACACCCCATGCGGCGAGGCCTGCGCCGGCGCCCACACCGATGGCGGCCGTCAGGCGATCGCGAGAACGCGCGGCGCTCGCGGCCGTGAACAGGGCGAGCGCGGCGAACGCCCCGAAGGCGGCGATCCCGAGCACCCCCTGCTCGGCAAGCACGGTGAGGTACGCGTTATGGGCATGGAACGGCACGCTGGCCTCCCCGTCGCCGAGGCTGATCAGCGGGCGGTCGGCCGCTGTGCTCTCAGGGGAGGAGAGGCTGGCATAGGCCTCAGGGAACGTGCCCACGCCGGTGCCCAGGAGCGGCCGCTCCTGGGCGATCGAGAGGGCCGACTTCCATAGCGTCACGCGTTCGGCGATGTCCGTGTCCGCGCGGCCCTCGTCGAAGCGGCTCACCAGCGCCGCCGGAGCCACCGCGAGCGTCAGGACGGCGACGCCGATGATGATCGGCAGCACCCTTCGGGGCCGCACGACCAGCAGCCATGCCAGGCCGCCGACCACGAGGCCCGCGATCGCTCCGCGGCTGTAGGACAGGACGAGCGCCGGCACGGCTAGCACCACGCCCGCGAGGGCCAGGGCTCGTAGGTTGCGGGACATCCCTGCGGTGAGCGCGAGGACGGCGGCCAAGGGGATCAGCTGCGCGAGGAAGACACCGAAATGGTTCGGGTGCAGGAACGCGCCGTGGACCCGGGTGACGACATCCTGTCCTTCGGCCGCGAAGCCGAACGCGGCGTCGCCCAGGAGGCCCTGGCCAAGGCCGTGCCCCGCAGCGACGATCAGGGCGAGGACCGCTCCGGTGAGGACGACCCCGACCTGGATGCGTGTCCGGCAGACCCGGCGGGTCAGCAGGAACAGCGCCGTCGCCTCGACGAGGCGCACCAGGCTCGAAACAGACGCGCCGGCGTCCAGGCCCTGCAGGGCTGACAGCACCGAGACGGCGATCAGCGCCAGCAGCGCGGCTGGGAGGGCGGTGGAGAGCCGTCGCTCGCCCCGGTCGACGTAGCTCACCGCGAGCAGCGCGAAGATGGCGATCATGAACAGCGGCTCGAGTGGACGTGCCGAGAACCCGAGCGGGCCCAGCCCCCCGATCTCCGCGTTGACGAAGGGGGTGAGCAAGAGGATCGCGGCGATGCCGAATTCCGGCCGACGCGCGGACAATACGGTTCCGGCGAACAGGCCCAACGCGCCCGGCAGCGCCAGGGGATGGACGACGGACGCGGTGAGCGGCCATGCCGCCGCCAGCAGCACAGCCGCCGCGGCGATCGGCCAGCCGGTCGGCCGGCGTGCGGTCAGCGCCGCCACGTCAGCTCACGGACGCGCCTCTGGCCGGGTCGCGATGGTAATACCGTGAGACGGCGCCTGCCGCGGCGCTCCGATTGACGACCACACCCAGGACCGTCGCTCGCACCGCGGCCAGTTTCTCGATGCCCGCCTCGGTGTCGACTCGCTGAGTCGAACTCGCGTCCACGACGAGCAGCGCCCCGTCGGCTTTGGCGGCGATGATCGACGCATCGGCACCGACGGTCAGGGGTGGCGTGTCGATGATGATCCGGTCATGGGTCCTGCGCAGCGTCTGGAGCAGAGCGTCGAAGCTGGGCGAGGTCAACAGCGCCGCGGGGCCGGGGGCCGGCGCGCCCGCCCAGATGACATGCAGCCTGCTGTGCATCGGGTGAGCCACGCTCAGCAGCCCGTCTCCCGGCCGTCCCGATAGATGCTCGCTCAGCCCGGGCCCGGTGCGTTCGACATCCTTGAGGGTGCTCGCGAGGTGCAGCCGCGGGCGTCGCAGGTCCCCCTCGATGAGGATCACGCGCTCATCCGCGCGGGCGAGGGCCAGGGCGAGGTGGGCGGCGACGGTGGACTTGCCGTCGCCCTCCGCCGGGCTGGTCACCGCGAGGATGCGGGGCGCCTCGGCCGTGCGGTGGTCGATGCTCGTCTGTAGCCAGGTGAACGCGTCCTCGGCCATCGTGCTGTGGTCGGCCGAGCGGCCGAGCTTGGGGATACGAGCGAGAATCGGCAGATCGCAGACGTGGCGATCGTCGCGGCGCACATGGAGGCGCGGGCGCTGCATCTCGACCAGGACCGCAGCGCCGACCGCGAGCAGCAGGCCGAGCGCCGCGCCGAGCGCCAGGTAGAGAAGCCGTCCGCCGCGCGCGGGAGCCGTCGGGAGGGCTGCCGGCTCGGCCAGCTCGAGGGAGCCCTCGGTCGCCTCGTCGCCGAGCTGGTCGCGCACGCGCGACGCGAAGACTGCGGCGTAGGTGTTTGTGATGGTCCGCGCCTGCTTCGCTGAGGAGCCCTTCCCACTGAGCTCGAGCAGCTGCGTTCGCGCCACGGGTGCGAAGGTCATGCGGTCGAGCAGGTCGCCCCGCGTGAGCGTGATGGGAAGCTCCCGCCGCACTGCGTCGACGATGTTGGGGTTCCGGGCCAGCGCGCTGTACGTCCGCACGAGCTGCTCGGAGGGAGCGGACTCCTCTGACCCGGTGGCCACCAGGGTGGCCGTGGCCCGGTACGTGCGCGGCAGCAGGGTCGTGGCGGTGGCAACGAGGGCCAGCGAGACGACAAGCACGCCGAGAAACAGCCGGCGACGCCGCCAGACGATGGAGGGCACGTCGGGATTCACGACGTCACCGGCCGCATGCGCCGGACGCGCAGCGCATCCCGGACGCGGGTCGGACCGATCTGCGCGAGCGCCACCGCGAGTCCCAGCCCCAGGCCGGCCACGGTGCCCAGCAGCAGACGCTCCCAGCCGGGGTCCATGAGCGCGAAGACGGCCAGGATCGACGCGATCGCCGGTGCCGAGCTGGCCAGCGGCACGACGAGCGCCTCGCGCGCGAACCTCGCAGCGGATCCCCCGGTGGCCCTTATGACGAGCGGGAGCCGGAGCGGAGCGAACAGCGCGGACGCGGTCAGCGTGCCGATCGCAGCGCCGATGGCGCCGTGGGTTGCGACCAGCACCAGGGTGAGCGCGACGTTCAGCGCGCCCTCACCGACCGCCAGCCCGGCGATGAGCCGGACGCGCCCCAGCCCGATGAGTGCCTCGGTGGCCGGAGAGGTGAAGACGGCGATGACGTTGACCACCATCAGCACGATGACGATTGTCGCGGTCGACTGCGGAGCACCGGCGCCCAGCCATAGATCGATCGCGTCCGTGGAGAACACCGCGAGCACGGCGGCGGCCGGCAACGTGATCTGCAACGCCAGCCGCGTGGTCAGCGACAGCCGGCGCAGGATCTCCGAGCGCTCGCCGCGCGCGCCGAGGTCCGAGACCATGGGCATGAGCAGGTCGATGAACGGGCGTGTCAGCGCCTGCACGCCGCTCTGGAGTTTGACCACGGCCGCGTATGGGCCGGCGACGACGGCCCCGGCCAGCGCGGCGATGGCGACGACGTCGAGGCGCTGACCGGCCAGCACCATCCCGTCGGCAATGAGCGTGAAGGCGCTGAAGCGCAGGATCGTCTTGCGGGCGTCCCGCTCGCCGGGCCGCGGGCGCAGCGAGAGCTCGGGCGCCAGCCTTCGCAGCGCGACCGCGTAGGCCGCTGAGCCGGCGATCAGTGCTGCCGCCTGCGCGCCGGCCACTCCGGCGACTCCCGCGCCGGACTCGACCGCGATCACAGCGCCGAGCGCGAAGACCACGGTCGTGGTGACCGCTCCGATGTTGGCCAGGTCGTACCTCTGGTGGCCGACGAGCGCCGCGGCATAGGCCATGCACGGGAGACGGATCGCCAGCGCCGCGCCCATGAACAGCACACCGGCGCGGAACGCCTCGCGCTGGTCGTCGGCGGCTAGCCCGGTCAGCGTGAACATCGCGAGCACGGCCACAACGAGGACGAACACCCCGGCGGCGGCCATCAGCCACGTGCCGGCGCCGAGCGCCGCCTGCAGCTCGACGTCGCGGCGCTGTGCGCGCAGCTCGGCGACGATCTTGATGATGCCCTGGGAGAACCCGATCTGCAGCAGCAGCGCGACGGCAGTGAGCGAGAAGATCACGCTCCACGTCCCGAAGCCTCCCGGGCCTAGACCCCGAAACAGATAGGGGGTGAGCAGCAGCACGCTGATGGCCAGCAGGCCACGGGCTCCGTAGGACGTCAGCGCGTTCCGTGCGATGCCGATGCTCTCTCGATGCGGGCCCATGTGCTTCGGTCCTTCCGTGGGCACGGAAGTATGACGATACCCTCGCCCCGGATGATGGCTCGAGCATCTGTGTGCTGGCGGCGGCTTGGCGCAGCGGACCTGACGTGCCTGCTCCCTGGGGCGCTCGTCATCGCCTTCGGCTTCCAGGCGGGCGGCTTCTTCGATGGTGCGGTGGCCCTCGCAGTCGTGGCGCTCGCACTCGTGCTGATGCTACGCGTCACCCTGGTCGATCGTCCGTTCGCTGGTCTGGGGGTCGGGTTCGTTATCGCCGCGGGGGCGCTGGTGCTCCTGTGCGCCTGGACGCTCGCCTCGAGTCTCTGGTCCAATGCGCCGGCGCGTGCGATCGTGGAATACGACCGCACGCTGCTGTACCTCCTCGCGTTCGTCATCGTCGGCGCGGCGGGACGCACGGACACCCGCATGCGGACCCTGGCCCGGGGCCTGGCTCTGGGCATCGTTGTGGTCGGCGTGGCCGGCCTGCTCAGCCGAACCCTTCCAGACGTCTTTCCGGTCGAGCTGACGATCGTCCGGAGCCGGCTGAGCTTCCCGCTGACCTACTGGAACGCGATGGGCGTGCTGATGGCGATCGGCGTCGTCCTCTGCTTTGCGCTGACGAGCGACGACCGCGAGCGGATGTCCGTGCGCATGGTGGCTGCCGGTGCCCTGCCTGCGCTCGCGGCGACGCTGCTGCTGACGTACTCGCGTGGCGGCATCGCCGCGGCTGCCGCCGGCCTCGTGGTCGCCCTCGTGGTCGGCCGCCCCCGTGCCGTGGCCGGAGCTCTTCTGGCTACGGTGCCTGCCGTCACGTTCGCGGTGGTCACCGCCTACGACGCCGGGGCTCTCGCCACCGACACGCCGACATCGGCTGCCGCGGTTGACCAGGGCCATCGCGTGGCGCTGGTCGTCGCGGCCTGCATGGTGGGCGCCGCCGTGCTGCGTGGCGCGCTGGCTCCGCTCGACGGGTGGCTCGTCCGCCTGCGGGCGCCGGCCCTGCTGCGCGGGCGGAGCGTGCTCCCTGGCACGGCGGCGGTCGTTGCGATCGCCATCATCACCGGGGCGCTTGCGCTCGGTGTTCCGGCCGAGGGCGAGCGCCAGTACGACCGTTTTGTCCGTGGCGGCGCGATCCCCACGTCGGGCGACTCGCGCGCCCGGCTGACCAACGTCGCGAGCAACGGGCGCGTGGACTTCTGGTCGGTCGCACTGGATGCCCATCGCAAGGACAGAGCACTCGGTGCCGGCGCCGGCACGTTCCCCCTGCTCTGGGAGCGCGACCGCGAGTTCGTCTACCAGGTCGAGGACGCCCATTCGCTGTATCTCGAGGTGCTTGCTGAGCTGGGCATCGTCGGGCTCGTGCTTTTGGCGATCGCCGTGGCGTTCGTCCTCGGCGGCTTTCTCGTGCGCGCCCGCGGTCCGGACCGCGCGCTCTACGGCGGTGTGTTCGCCGCCGCACTGCTGTGGGCGGTGCACGCTGGCATCGATTGGGATTGGGAGATGCCGGCAGTCACGGCATGGGTGTTCGGGGCGGCGGGGCTGGCGCTCGCGACGCCGCCCATGGACGGCGCTCCGACACGCGCGCTCGGCCGCCCGGCCCGGATCGTCCTAGCGCTGGGGTGTCTGGCGATCGTGGTCCTTCCCGCGCGCGCCTTCCTCTCCGCCGGACCTCTGCGCGACAGCGCGCTCGCGTTCGAGCGCGGGGACTGTCCGGCGGCCATCGATGCCGCCCTGGACTCGATCGCGGCGCTCGGTCAGCGTCCGGAGCCCTTCGCGATCCTCGGCTACTGCGACGTGCGCGTGGGGGCCCCCCGCCTGGGAGTGCGGGCTCTGGGCAACGCCGTTGCTCGCGATCCCGGTAATTGGGAGTACCACTACGGACTGGCGATCGTCCGGGGGGCCGCTGAGCTCGATCCACGGCCCGCCGCGCGTCAGGCGGCCGGGCTCAACCCGGGCGAGCCGCTGGTGCGGGACGCACTGCGCCGATTCGACACCGACGATCCCACGACGTGGAGGAGGCGGGCGCTGAGCGCCCGCC
>JACCQW010000231.1 GCA_013813955.1 Solirubrobacterales bacterium | reverse complement strand
CGCCCGATGACCACGGCCTCGGCGCCTGCGAGCTCGGCGCCCGCGTCGCGCAGCAGCTCCATCACGCCGGCCGGCGTGCAGGGCCGCAGGCCCTCGCGGCCCAGGGCGAGCCGGCCCGCGCTGAGCGGCGTGAGGCCGTCGACGTCCTTGCCCGCGTCGATGAGGCCGGTCAGCTCGACGCCGTCGAGGTGCTCGGGCACCGGGAGCTGGCAGAGGATGCCGCTCACCGCCGGGTCGGCGTTCAGCTCCAGCAGGAGCTGGACGATCGCCGCGCGCGGGGTCTGCGCGTCGAGGCGGTGGTCGAAGCCCTCGATGCCGACCTCGGCGCACGCCTTCTGCTTGCCGGCGACGTAGACCGCCGACCCCGGGTCCTCCCCGATCAACACCGTCGCCAGGCCCGGCCGGGCGCCGCCGTGCTCGGCGGCGAACGCCTCGACGTCGCGGGCCACCTCGGCCCGCACGCGGGCGGCGATCGCCCTGCCGTCGATGATGTAGGCCCGCCCACCCGACACGGCGAGGACCCTACTCAGCGCTTGGTGATGGGCGCGTACTCAGCCATCAGCTTGCGCTCGCCGGCGTCGCCCGCGAAGCGCACGACCACGATGCCGCCCGGCTCGACGCCCGTCACGACGCCGTCGCCGAACGCCGCGTGGACCACGTCGTCGCCCATCCGGAAGTCGCTGGACGCCATCTCCGAGCGCGCCGAGGCCCATGATTGGCCCCCACCCACCCCCTGGGCCCGCGCCCCGCCGGCGCCGGCGCGGAGGGTCGGCTCGTCCTCGCGGTCCGTCAGGTCGGCCGGGATCTCGTCCAGGAAGCGTGAGCGCATCCCGTACTGGGTGGCGCCGAACACCGCGCGGCGCCGCGCGTAGGTGATGGATAGGTCGCGCATCGCGCGGGTGATGCCGACGTACATCAGCCGGCGCTCCTCCTCCACGCCACCCTCGTCCAGCGCGCGGGAGTGCGGGAAGACCCCCTCCTCGGCGCCGATGATGAAGACGATCGGGTACTCCAGGCCCTTCGCGTTGTGCAGCGTCATCAGGGTCACGAGGCCCTCGTCGTCGCGGCGCGTGTCGGCGTCGGACACCAGCGCGACCTGCTGCAGGAACACGTCGAGCGTGTCGTTGTCGGCCTCCGCGGTGGCGTCGAACTCGCGCGCGACCTCGACGAGCTCCTGCAGATTCTCCATCCGGCCCTGCGCCTCGATCGTGCGCTCGGCCTCCAGTGCGTCCATGTAGCCGGTCTCGTGCAGCAACGACTCGAGCAGGTCACCGATCGGGACGTCCTGCTCGGCCCGGGCGCGCAGCGCGGCCATCGTGTCCATGAACCGGCTGAAGGCCCGCACCGCGGCGGTGCCCAGCCCGGGCACCGCCGCGGGGTCCGCGGCGGCGTCCCACACGCTGATCTCCATCGTCTGCGAATGGCTGATCACGCGCGATAGCGAGGTCTGGCCGATCCCCCTCCGCGGCGAGTTGACGACGCGCGTGAACGAGACGATGTCCTGCTGGTTGCCCAGGACGGTCAGGTAGGCGATCGCGTCCTTGACCTCCGCGCGCTCGTAGAACTTCGTGCCGCCGATGACCTGGTAGCCGATGTCGCGGCGCACGAGCGTGTCCTCGAGCACCCGCGACTGCGCGTTGGTCCGGTAGAAGACCGCGATCTCCGCGCGGCTGGCGCCCTCGTCCACGAGCCGCTCGACCTGTCCCACGACGTAGCGCGCCTCCGCATGCTCGTCGTCGAGCTCGCGGATCTTGATCTCGTCACCATCCCCGAGATCGGTCCACAGCGCCTTGGGCTTGCGATCGCGGTTGTGCGTGATGACCGCGTTGGCGGCGCTGAGGATCGTCTGCGTCGACCGGTAGTTCTGCTCGAGACGCACGACGTGGGCGTCCGGGAACGTATCTTCAAAATCGACGATGTTGCTGATGTCCGCGCCGCGGAAGGAGTAGACGGACTGGTCGGGGTCGCCGACCACCGCGAGGTTGCGGTGCTCGCTGGTCAGCAGCTCGAGCCAGCGGTACTGAGCGTGGTTGGTGTCCTGGTACTCGTCGACGAGGACGTGGCGGAAGGTCGATGAGTAGTGGTCGCAGACCTCCTGGAAGAGCTCCAGGACGTTGACCGAGCGCACGAGCAGGTCGTCGAAGTCCATCGCGTTCATCCGGTGCAGGTCGCGCTCGTAGAGCGCGAAGGCGTCGGCGACCGTCTGCTCGAAGAACGAGCCGACCATCTGGCGGTAGGCCTCCGCGTCGCGCAGCTTGTTCTTGGCGTCGGAGATCTGGTGGTGGATGGCCCCGGGGGTGAAGCGCTTGGTGTCGACGCCGAGGTCGTCCAGGCAGCGCTTGACCAGGCGGCGCGAGTCGGCCTGGTCGTAGATCGTGAACTGGCGGGTGTAGCCCAGCCGCGGCGCCTCCGCGCGCAGCATCCGCGCGCACGCCGCGTGGAAGGTCATGACCCACATCGCGCGGGTGCGCCGGCCGAGCAGCAGCTCGACGCGCTCGCGCATCTGGAGCGCCGCCTTGTTGGTGAACGTGATCGCCAGGATCTCGTTCGCACGCGCCATGCCCGTGTGCTCCAGGAAGGCGATGCGGTGCGTGAGCACGCGCGTCTTGCCCGAGCCGGCGCCCGCGAGGATCAGCAGCGGCCCCTCGCCGTGGGTCACCGCATCGCGCTGCGGCGGGTTGAGGCCGGCGAGCAGCGCGTCGACGCGGTCGGAGGCGGTGGTGTCGGGCACGACCGCTCAGGATAGGCGGGCGGTCGGCGGGCGCGAGATGCAGCTTCCGCGCCGCGAACCTGCGCACCTTCGGCTCGCGCACCCCGCCGCCCACCGGCGCGACGGAGGGTCGCTCGCGTGCCGGGGAGGACCATCATCCGCAGGACGGGCCCAGGCTGCATTCCCGCGGCCTGCGCCCTGGCGCTGCTGGCCCTCGCCCTGCCGCACAGCGCACCCGCCCGGCCGCCCCTGGCCTGCAAGGACGCGGGC
>JACCQW010000203.1 GCA_013813955.1 Solirubrobacterales bacterium | reverse complement strand
GCTGACGACCGGCCGCCGGCCGTCCTGCCAGCGCAGGCGCAGCGCGCCCGAGGCGGGAACGCGCAGGCGCACGTTGAGGAAGTGCTGCGGCCCCGAGACGGTGCGGGTGGCCAGCGTGCGCCAGCGCTTGGAGCCCTTGCGCCGCCACTGGATGCGCACGCGCTCGCGCTGGGCGGCGCGGGCGGGGCGCACCTGGCCGAAAACCCGCGCTCGCGCGCCGGGGCGGATGCGGGCGTCGACGACGTGCAGCGGGGTGCGGTAGGCGCGCTGGGAGGGCTTGGGCTTGCCGCCCAGCGTGCGCAGGCCGCTCTGGAAGGTCAGGTAGGCGTCGCGGGGGTTCTTCCTGGGGTCCACGCCCGGGACCGGCGCGTCGTCGACGAGCAGGAACTGGCTCACCGCGCGCACGAGCGGGTTGCGGAAGGCGATGTAGTCGGACTGGTTGATGTACGCCGCCTGGCGCGCGAAGCTGACGCTGAGTGGGTCGGGCTTGGTCTGATAGCCGTACTCGGTCAGGTACAGCGGCACGCCGCGCCGCTCCGGCATGGCCTGGCCGTAGCGCTGGTAGATGCGCCGCAGCTCGCGGCTGAGGTCGCCGAGGTCGGCGATCGTCACCCAGTCGGGGGCGCTGGACTCGCGCGTGGGCGCCAGCAGCAGCTCGTAGGGATGGTGGGCGTAGCCGGTGGAGCGGAACAGCCCGGGATTCTGGGCGACGAGGGTCTTGGCGGGCTCGCTCTGGGGGCATCCGCGGACCTCGGCCGACGTGCCGCGGAAGAACTGGAGGTTGTTGTCCAGGCAGTACACCGAGCGCAGGAAGCGCAGGGGGTCGATCGACTGGGTGATGCCGCGCTTGTCCTGCTGGCCCTTGGGGGCGGTCTCGCCGATCAGGAAGGTGTCCGTGCCGTGGCCGGTGTCCGCCAGCGCCGTGTGGGCGGCCGCGACGAGCCCGCGGTAGGTGTGCGGCGCGACCTCGATCTGGCGCTTGGGGTCGCGGGGGTCGTTGCTCCACTGCGGCGTCAGCCAGCCCGCCTGGTTGGGCTCGTTCCAGACCGACCAGTAGTCGACCCGCGGCAGGCCCGCGTAGGTGCCGCTGTAGCGCGTGCCGACCGCGCGGACGAACTGGCCGAACTCGCTGGCGCTGGGGCCGAAGGTCTTCTGGATGTCCTCGCGCGGGGACTCCGAGGCCGCCCAGCGGGGGATCGGCGAGGTCAGGTTGAAGTTCACGCCGATGCCGCGGGCCTTGGCGCCGCGGACCAGGCGGTCGTAGCGCTCCCAGTTCCTGGGCGGGTAGGCGGCGGGGTCGGCCGCGTCGAAGGCCGGCTTGCGCGCGGACTGGTCGTCGGGCGCGACGAGCTGCCAGAACACGGAGATCCGCAGGCGGTCGACGCCCAGCGCGGCGAGGCGGTCCAGCGTCTGCTCCACCTGCTCCGGCGCGCCGTACACGAGCTGCGGGTCGTCCTGGAACATCGACTCCTGGCTCGGCGACGCCACGGCGGCCGAGGGGAGGGCCGCGCACAGCAGCGCGGCGGCGGTGAGGAGGCGAAGACGGGTCACGGGGTGTCGAAGGCGGGTCACGGGGTGCGGGTGCGGCGTGTCGCTGCCAAGAACACGCCGATCGCGTCAGAGGAGCGGGGGTCCAGGAAGAGCGCGGGCCTGATCGCGGTGAGCGCCACACGCGGACGGTCCAGCGTGAACAGCTCGAACTCCGCCAGGCGCAGCCACGGATCGGGGTTGCGCGGCTGCAGGCGCACCGCCTGCTCCAGCGCGCGACGGGCGGCGACCTCCCGCCCCGCCGCGGACTCGATCACGGCCAGCTCGTACAGCGGATCGACCGACAACCGGTTGCGGTCGCGGGCGGTCCGGGCCAGCTCGCGGGCCTCGTCGACGTCCCGGCGATCAAGCGCCGCCAGGGCGTCCTGGCCCGCGTTCGAGGAGCGCAGCGGCTGCCATGCCGTCCACGCCGCCACGAGCGCGATGAGCGCCACCGCGGCGGCGGGAATGGCGCGTCGTCGCTCTGCCACCC